>NZ_JBKSWG010000013.1:45048-45647 GCF_047234585.1 Sellimonas sp.
TGTCGGATCACTCGGATCTGTCGGATCACTCGGATCTGTCGGATCACTCGGATCTGTCGGATCACTCGGATCTTCAACTTTTTCTACAAATAAAATGTAGCCACGTGTGCATCCAAATGGTACATCAATATTTGTTTTCTGAACCAAACCTTCTACGAGCTGATATCCTTCCGGAAGCTGGTAGTCTTTTCCAAGCTGGAATGACCAGCATGTTCCTGGTTCCCCTGCCTGCGTTACAGATGCATAATCATGAGCAACAATTCTTCCTTTAACTGTCATGAATGTAACAAATAAAGAAGTCTTTTTCTGGATTCTTTCTACAGGTACATCCAGCTGTCCGCCTTCTGTTGCCATAAAGTCGCCAGATACTGTCATACGGTATCCTGCCGGTACGTATGGTTTCAGAATAGAGTAATTGTTTACTCCTTCCGGTACGAAGTAGTCTCCGCCTGCAACGAACTTATCTCCGTCCATGAAACGGATGTTCATGATGACATTTTTCTGGATCTTTTCTACAGGTACATCCAGCTGTCCGCCTTCTGTCGCCATGAAGTCGCCGGATACTGTCATCTGATATCCTTCCGGTACGTACTGTTCCA
>NZ_JBKSWG010000013.1:45747-84063 GCF_047234585.1 Sellimonas sp.
GGATAGAGTAGTTCTGTACTCCTTCCGGTACGAAGTAGTCTCCGCCTGCGATGAACTTATCGCCTTCCATGAAACGGATGTTCATGATAACGTCTTTCTGGATCTTTTCTACGTTGACATCCAGTTTGCCGCCTTCTTCTGCAAAGAAATCTCCGGATACTGTCATGCGGTATCCTTCCGGCACATACTGTTCCAGGATAGAGTAGTTCTGTACTCCTTCCGGTACGAAGTAGTCTCCGCCTGCGATGAATTCATCTCCATCCATGAAACGGATGTTCATGATCACTTCTTTATTGATCTTCTCTACGTTGACATCCAGTTTGCCACCTTCTGTCGCCATAAAGTCGCCGGATACTGTCATACGGTATCCTTCCGGTACATACTGTTCCAGTACAGAGTAGTTGTTTACTCCTTCCGGTACGAAGTAATCTCCGCCTGCGATGAACTCATCTCCATCCATGAAACGGATATTCATGATTACATCTTTTTCTACTTTTTCTACACTGACTTCCAGTTTGCCGTCTTCTTCTGCCATGAAGTCGCCAGATACTGTCATCTTGTATCCTACCGGTACGTACTGTTCCAGTACAGAGTAGTTCTGTACTCCCTTCGGCACGAAGTAGTCTCCGCCACCAACGATCACATCACCATCTTTGAACACAATGTTCATGATGACAACCTTGGATTTCTTTGCTACGCTTACGTCCAGATGTGCGCCTTCTTCTGCCATGAAGTCGCCGGATACTGTCATTTCGTATCCTTCCGGTACGTATTTTTCCAATACAGAGTAGTTCTGAACTCCTCTTGGAACCATGTAATCGCCGCCCGCTACCACTTCATCGCCATCTTTGAACTGAATGTTCATGATGACTTCTTTATTGATTTTCTGAACAGGAACAGTCAGGGTACTATTTTCCACTGCCATAAAATCTCCGGATACTGTCATCTCGTATCCTTCCGGTACGTACTGTTCCAGTACGGAGTAGTTCTGTACTCCTTCTGGTACAAAGTAGTCGCCGCCTGCTACCACTTCATCGCCATCCTTGAACTGGATATTCATGATCACATCTTTCTGAATCTTCTCGATGTTGATTTCCAGCTTTCCGCCATCTTCTGCATAGAAGTCACCAGACACTGTCATCTGATATCCTTCCGGTACAAGGCTTTCCAATACAGAGTAATTCTGAACTCCTGCCGGAACCATGTAATCGCCGCCTGCGATCACTTCGTCCCCACATTTAAACACGATGTTCATCCTCACATCTTCCTGGATCTTTTTGATGCTGACTACCAGTTTGCCGCCTTCTTCTGCATTGAAATCACCGGATACTGTCATTTCATATCCTTCTGGCACATACTGTTCCAGTACGGAGTAGTTCTGCACTCCTTCCGGTACTGTGTAGTCGCCGCCTGCTACCACTTCATCGCCATCCTTGAACTGGATGTTCATCGTGACATCTTTCTGGATCTTCTCTACAGTTACATCCAGAGATTCTCCTTCTGTTACCATAAAGTCTCCAGATGCTATCATCTGATATCCTTCCGGTACATACTTTTCTAAGATGGAGTAGTTCTGTACTCCTTCCGGGAGGAAGTAATCTCCGCCTCCAACATTGTTGCCTTCGCTGTCTTTGAAGACGATGTTCATGATAACATCTTTCTGGATCTTTTTGATGCTGACTACCAGTTTGCCGCCTTCTTCTGCATTGAAATCACCGGATACTGTCATTTCATATCCTTCCGGCACATACTGTTCCAGTACAGAGTAGTTCTGTACTCCTTCCGGTACTGTGTAGTCGCCGCCTGCTACCACTTCGTCGCCATCCTTGAACTGGATGTTCATCGTGACATCTTTCTGGATCTTCTCTACATCAATAACCAGTTTCTGTCCGTCAGATCCGAAGAAACCGCCGTCTTCTTTGAACTGATATCCTTCAGGCAGATACTGTTCCAGTTCGGAAAACTTTTGCCATCCAGCCGGCACCTCATAGTCGCCGCCGGCGATTACTTCTTCTCCACATTTGAACTGAATGTTCATCGTAACATACAGCCAAACATTCACTTCAAGTTTTCCACCTTGTTCTGCGAAGAAATCACCGCTTTCTGTTATCTTGTAGCCCTCCGGTACATACTGTGCAAGCACAGAATAATTCTGTACTCCTGCCGGTACAAAGTAATCTCCGCCAGCGACAACATCGCCGTTGCCATCTATGAATTGTATATTCATAGAGACGGTTTCCTGGCTGCTTTCATCTGCTGTGTTCTGTTCTGCCACAGAAGCCGCATTCGCATCTGCCGCAAGTGTAACCGGTGCACTTGTAGCTGCCACAGAAGCTGCCAGAATAGCTGTGATGCATGCACGCATCAACTTTTTCCTGTACATCTAGTATCTCCTCCTAATTTTCTCCCTCTACTTTTTCATAATTTCAAGGAATGATATTTCTGTTTAAATATTGCTGTATCACAGTAATAGTCTGTCTGTTCCGATATGCCACCGTATTATACCTTCAGCACATATTTAAACACTTTCATTCTACCCCTCCCCTATATTTTTGTCAACCAACATTTTCCATATTTTCCATATATTGGATGACTCTTTTTTACCACTTTTTTGTCATTTTTATCACTTCACAATGCCGGTTATTGATTTTAAAAAGAAGATCTGTTTCAAGAGCAAAACAATGGACACAAAAAGACGTCGAGTTTCAAAACTCGACGTCTTCTATTCATACTGCTCCTTATTCTTTTATAACACGGCCTGACTTATCTTCTTTCTTACCTTTTCTCTGCCCATAATATCCGTAATGACGATATCCATAACCATATTTATAGCCATATCCACCATATCCGTAGCCGTATCGTTTTCCTTTTTCACTTAAATCGCCGTTAAAAACATAGCCCAGCATATGGAGACTGCTCATATTCAGTGTCTGGATACCGCTTCTGATTTTAGATAGTTTTGTATAATTGTATCTTACCACATAGAGAGCTGCGTCAACATGTCTCGCCAACATAGCGGCATCGGCCAGCAATTCCGCCGGCGCCGTGTCAAGAATGACATAGTCCGCACTTTTGGACATTGTACTTAAAAGTTTCCTCATCTCTTTCTTTCCAAGAAGGGAGGCATCCGCCTGGCTTGGCTTTCCTCCGAAAAGGACAAGCATTGCGCCCTCCGGGAGATCCACCTTCGTCAATGCTTCTGTCAACGAAACATTGCCTCTCAGGACTTCTCCGATTCCCGGGTGTTCCTTTTCTTCTCCCATCAAAGCTGCAACAGAAGGATTACGTGGATCACAGTCTACCAAAATCACTTTTTTTCCCTGTTTTGCAAGAGAGACGGCCAAATTAACAGCCAGAGTGGTTTTGCCTTCGCCTGGCACAGAACTTGTCACAAGAAGCGTCTTCAGATTCTGATCTTCCATTTCTTTTAGAACTCTAAGCCGCAGTTTACGTATAGATTCCGTGTAATGTGACGGGATGCGTTCATTTAGGAGAGAAAGTTCCGCATTTTTTCTGTTCTTCCGTCTTTTCTTCGCTTTTATGAAGGGGATGCTGCCCATATCCGGAAGATTGATATACTGTTTCAGCCTATCTTTGGATTTTACCGTTCTTCTGCTCAGTACATAGATACATAAAATCACAAAAGCGACAATGGCACCTTTCAGAGCACCTCTTTTGTAAGATCCACGGATCACTGTCTGCTTTTGTGTATCTTTCGGCACCCCTGTCTCATCCAGGACTTCCAGCTTTGTCTCCCCAAGGACAAATTCTGCGACCTGCGGATACGATTCGATGACTTGCTGCAATGTGTCATACGCCATCTGCGCATTTCCGGAGGTTACAGAGATAGTCAGAAGATTTGTTCCTTCCTCTGCAGTGACATCGATCGATCCCTGGATTGCATCTACACCCATCTCCTGGGCCACCACTTCCTGCAGTGCTCCGCTTTCAAGTATATACGGAAATACTTCCGCCATCTGCGCAGCGGAATTCGCATCAACATACCCTCCGCCTCCGGTTGGTGTTGTGACTGTCATCGTAGCAGACGCAACATACTGCGGCACATAAGAAACGCTAGTGGAAAAATAGGAATAGGCCGCAAATCCCACGATCAGAATGATCATCAGAAACCATAGTCTTTTTATTCCATATAAGAAGTCGGAAATCACGTTGACAATATCAATTTTTTCCGCTTCACTGATTTTTTCATTCTCTGTCAATTCGCTTCTTTCACTCATTTCGTCTTATTCTCCATTCCGGTGCATTTTCGTGTATTTTGCATATTTTCCATATCTACCATATCCATATTTGCTGTACTTGCCCACTGCTGCACTTGTAAAACCGCCGAATGTCATCACACCGTTTAATACAACCCCAATCACACGGCATTTCAAATCACGGAATCGGTCAAGCGTATCGTTGATGTCTTCTGCCAAAATATAATTCTGCCTTGATACGAGCATCACTGCGTCCGCATAGGAAGCATAGATTTCCGAGTCTCCGATAATCCCCGCCGGAGGGCTGTCAATGATGATGTAATCTACCTGACTGCGCAGCTGTTTGATCAGTTCTTCCAGTTTTCCGTTCTGAACAAGTTCTGTGGAAGACGAGTAGCAATTCTTACCGCCTATATAAATCAGCCCCGGGAAGTTGCTTTCCATCAAAACATCTCTCATCTGAAGATTTCCTTTCAGATATTCGCCCAGCTCTTTTTCTTCCGGTACCCGTTTCCCGAGAAGCAGGAACTGAGATGGCCGTCTGAGGTCCCCGTCTATGATGACCACCCTGCCTGATTTTTCTGCCAGAGTAATGGCCAGATTCGCGGCAACCGTAGATTTTCCTTCATTCTCAGATACACTTGTCACGACAAGCACTTTCGCTTTGCTTTCTTCCATCTGGTACTCTACACGAGACGCCATCTTTTTATTACTTTCCACAAAGTCGAATCCTGCCAATGGGTTGTTGATCAACAGTCCCTCTTTTTTTCTGTGTATCAGATCGGAAATTGATTTATACTTATATTCAAATGGAATCGCGCCAAGGCTTTTGGCGTCCAGTTTGCTTTCCACCTCATCTTCTCTCTTGACTGTGTCTTTCAGATAAGAAAGAACTGCAAACAGAAGGACAAGAAGAACACCCGCACCCAGAAATGCTTTTTTACTCATGGAGTTTGCATTTAACGGATTGGTCGGGGAAAGCGGAATCCCCGGTTCCTGCAGCGGTTCCAAAATCGCACTGCCAAGAGAATAATAGGAAATATCCGAATAATGCTCCATAATCGTGTTGATCACATCAAAGGCCTCTCTTGGTGAAGAAGAAGTAACCCGAAGTTCCAGAAGGTTTGTCTCCCCTACAAGGGAAGTCTGAATATCCGCATCAATCTCATTTTTCCCAAGCTCTTTCTGAAGGATCTTCTGCATGGAAGAACTCTTTATAATCTTTCCAAAAGTCTCCGCCATACTGTTTGCATTCCCGAGTGATGAATAGGATCCGGCGCCACTTCTGGACACCGCCGCAAACGTTGCAGATGTAGTGTACTGCGGAACATACAGCATATTGGATGCCACGAACGCAATCATAGCAGCCGTTATCGCTCCAAGCAGAATAACCCACCAGTTCACAAGGATATCATGAATCAGCGTGACCGGCTCCAGTTTGTTTTCATTCCAATATTGGGTTATATTGTCATTCGCATTCTTTTCCATGACTTTACTCCTCCACTACTACCGTCAGTTTAGTCGTTCCTGTGATGCCATCTTCTGAAGTATATGTATATTCCACTGTATATGTCCCCGGAGTGTTGTAATCTGTCTGATCATTTGCAGACACATCCCCGGCGTCCGCATCGCTAAGTCCTCTGTCCCCAAAGAAATATCCTGTTCCGTTATGTTCCAGTCCTTGAAGATAAGAAGCCGGATCAATCTTCTGTCCTTTCTTTGTGTAAACGATATACTGTGAAAGCATCGGATAATACCTCAGGCCTTCATCCCGGTTTTCCGAATCTACGACGGTAAGCTCCAGCGGAACGACACATGTATCTCCTGCGCTGTTGCTTACCTGCGCTGTAAGCGCATATGTGCCTGGGCCATTGATATAGACGTCATCATTTAAACCTGCACGTATCTTGTTCGTAATATCCCCATCCAGACAATCCGTGGCCGTCATTCCTGCCCCCATATCCAGCTCTTTCAGGTCTTCCTCCTTATAACGAAGTGCCTCGCTTAGCTGTATCTGCGGAGGAGTATAGTCCGTATACTGGACTTCTCTGCTGATCTCCGCCGCATTGTTAGACGAATCAAATACTACATATCGAATGGTCCTCTTGCCATTTTCTGTAAATCGGGACATAGATGCGATCCGCACAGAATCAGTGAGATCTCCATCCTTGTTATCCCGCGCACTGACTCCTTTCAGGAGTTCCTTTTCGTCCGCCTCCACACTGACCGTAATGCTTTCCGAGTCACAGCTCATGACCGGCGGCGTCGTATCCCGGGTAATCTTGTCAAAAACGATATAACCGCCCAATCCAATCAGCGACAATACAAACAAAACCACAACTGCTAACCTTACTTTTCTCATGTCTTCTGCTCCCTGCTACATTTTCTCTCTTTTATGCATCGTTCCGCTAAACCGTTTC
The DNA here is from genome assembly GCF_047234585.1 of Sellimonas sp. Taxonomy (NCBI): domain Bacteria; kingdom Bacillati; phylum Bacillota; class Clostridia; order Lachnospirales; family Lachnospiraceae; genus Sellimonas; species Sellimonas sp. The sequence continues at coordinate 52,385 of NZ_JBKSWG010000013.1, forward strand.
GTATTCTGCCCTGCGCAAATCAGTCTGGGATTGATCTGAAACAGCAAATCCAGATATTTCTCAGGATAATTCTCCAAAAGCAAATCATATACCTCCGCCATATCCGTCGTCCTTCTCTCCACCCCGTGGGCGTCGCTTGCTATAGACGTGATCTGGCCATGGTCCAGGAGGAAGTAAGCCGTATGCCGGGCCCGGCTCCCGAACCTGCCAAGAAAGCTTCCTTTATTGACCTGAATACGGATCCCCATCTTACGCCACTTTTCAACAATCTTTAGATCGCCCTGTACAAAGCGATACCGTTCCGCATGGGCGACGATAGGCCTTGCCCCGACATCCAATGTCCTTTCCAGGATATAAAAAGTGAAATCCGGATCCTCCTCAAAATCAAACTCCATCAAAACATACTTTGTCCGATTGATCGTCATGATCTTTCCGTCCGATAAAAGCCGCGGAAGATCCGATGTAGCAAACACTTCCATCCCAGGCATGAGATTGATGGGGATCTGCTCTTTCTCAAGAACCCTTTTCGCCGAGCGAAACGCTTCCGCATAGCGGATTCCGAAGTAATTTTCAAAGATTCCCGGAATATTGCAGTGGGGCGTGGCAACGATATCCGTCGTACCACTCTCATATGCCATAACCGCCATCTCAATTGTATCGTATAAATCCTGTGCGCCGTCGTCCAGCCCTGGCAGAATGTGTGTATGTATATCTATCATGTCATCTTCCTTGTTCTGCTTTCTTTTATTCAATCGTTTCCTATTATATCACAGAATTGCCGCCTGTAACAACCTGCACTTTCTACCATTTTTTATCGGAACTTCATCCTGTTTTTGATACTGTAAACGGACAAAAGAACCCTGCGCAGCGGAATCACTCGAATCCACACATGTTCGAAAAATTCCCACCAGAAATCTCCTGCCTCCATCATTTTCCCTTTCCGCTTTACTTTAATGACACGGGCAAAAATCTGATTCCTGTCCAGCGGCCCTTCGATCTCCGTCTGTCCGTCCCCTATCATGTAATATCCTTCGGGCGCTTTCCTGCAAATCCGATGCATCACATATCGCCCGTCTTTGCGCTGATAGAACACCATATCTCCGCGCTTTAGTTCCCGGTCCGGCCTTGTAAAGAAAATGAAATCCCTCCGGTGAATGAGAAAGGGAGCCATACTGCTCCCTGCAATCTGCATAGAAACGACCTTCCCTGTCTCCGCCAGCTCCCGAAGTACAGATACATATTCCCTTGTGTCGACAATCTTTGTCTCCATCATTTCTGCTCCTTTAAAAATCCATGGCCATGCGGCTTGATTCTTCTTCACTCAGCTCTGTAACCTTTGTCTCCATAACACGGTAAACTCTCTGGCAAAGATTCAGAACACTCGGCCTGTGCGTCGTCACGATACATGTTTTGTTCGGATGCTGCTTTACGATATTTCGCAGTACCGTTCTCTCTGTCGTCACATCGAGAGCCGATGTAGCCTCATCCAGCAAAAGGATCGGCGCATCCCGGAGCACTGCTCTTGCAATGGCAATCCGCTGGGCCTGTCCTTCGGAAAGTCCGCGGCCCCTCTCTCCCAGATTTGCGTTGATCGTATCCGGAAGCTTTTCCACGAAATCCCACGCACACGCGATCTTCAGCGCTTCCACAATTTCTTCGTCCGTTGCGTCTTCCTTCACAAGACGCATATTCTCCGCAATGGTTCCGGATATAATGGTGTTTCCCTGAGGCACGTAGGCAAACAGATGCCTTGTCTCCGCATTCATCCGGATCCTGGATCCGTTGGCCGCCACCATATGAACCTCGCCCTCCTGCGGGCGGATCAATCCAAGGATGAGACGGATCATCGTTGTCTTTCCCTCTCCTGACGGGCCAACCAAAGCTACGATCTCTCCCGGAGAAGCCTTAAAGGCGGAATCCGTGATGACTTTCGCACCATCCACATAGGAAAAGTTCACGTTTTGCATGGAAATCTCAAACCCATCCTCCACATACTGATCCATACTTCCGCTTTCCGGAATATGGACTTCCTTTGGAAGCTCTACCAGCTCACGGATCCGGTGTGCCGATACCGAGCTGTTCAGGAAAGACGGAATAATCGAAACGACTTTATTGAAAGCGGATGAAAGATTACTCCTCTGCTGCAAAAACAGCGTCATCGTCCCGTAAGTGATATCGTTGGTCCAAAGGCGGAACAGGCAGTATCCAAACGCCGTAAACTGTACGATCATGCCGAGGATGGACAGGAAAATATTTGTCTTGATGGTAAACAAATTGTATTTCAGGCTGATGTCCCGGAACTTTCTCTGCCACCAGCGCATCTTTTTGCTGTAATGATCCGCCACACCAAAAGACTTGATGGTATCAAAATTGTAAAAAGCTTCCACCTCGAACGTCATCAGATCACTGCTCATCTCCCGCACTTTCTGACTGTAATCCCTCTGCTTCTTAATAGTAAACCGTGACATCAAAAGCATGAACGGCGCACTTCCAAGTGCGATCACAGCCATGATCCAGTCGTAATGGAGAATCACGAAAAATGTGGCGATGAAATTGTATATGGCGATGAGGATCGTCGGAAGCCAGCTTATGGCATTGCTGCTGACTGTCCCGATATCTCCGTTAAATCGGTTGAGAATATCCCCATTCGAATACTGATTCAAGGAAAGCCAGTCGGCATCGACGATCTTGTCAAAAATATCCGCCTGAATGTCGTTGTTGATATCGATGCTGAGCTTTGCGGAAATCCGGTTGATAATACTGCTAAACAACAGACTGAAGGCGGAACTCCCCACCATGATCAGAACCATAACCCAAAGCTTGCTTACCTCATGTCCGGTAATGATATCAATCATATATTTACTGGCCACACTGCTGACAAGTCCCATGGACGTACTGAAGATTCCAAGGAAGGTATAAAATGCAATGGCCCCCTTGTATCTTGCGCTGTAACTGAAAATCCATTTCCAGTCATCTATAATCTCTGAAAAAGTCCCGTCTTTCCACCTGGAAATCAAAATGTCCAGCGATTCAAAAGACGGGGACTTCTGATCTTTTTCTTCTTCCTGCATAAGTCCCTCACTTTGCTGTTCAAAATAAAATTACGAGACTAGTATACGTTCTATCATCACGAATGTCAACATGACAGATGCATTGCATCATCCAGACAGTCTACCGCATGCCGGGATATCGTACACCCAAGCTGATATACCGGAATGTGGGACAGCACGTCTTCGATCAAATCCATGGCGTACATATGGGCCTGGGTATTCCACCGATTGATAGTAATCTGGCTGTAGAGAAGGGAGAATGCCTCCCCTTTTGTAAGCAGTCTTGCGTGATCTTCTTTCGCCTGCTCCAGCATGACGATGGCCCGGACCGGCATGGTCTCATTCTGACAGATTTCGGATGTACCGCACACAGGCCACCCCTGCACGATCCACTCATTTCCTTTTCTTGTGAGCAGTCCCCGGTCCCCGTTGACCGTCCGACTTCCCCGGTACTTTTCCCACAGGTTGGCCTGAGTCGTTTTCCCTGTCTCGGATGGGGCGGAAAAAAGGATGGCCTTTCCCTTATATTCCACATAGGCACAGTGGAGGATCAGGCTGTCTCTCGAAATCAGCCGCCTCTCCAGCGCCATCAGAGAAGAAAACACGGGGTCGATATTCAGTCCTTCCAGGCGAGCCGGATCCAGATAAATCCGGGCCGATCTGTCCGTCGTCTCCTCATAGCAGGCATAATATCCCTCCGTACCTTTCACTCCGATGAACCGCATCTCCCGGTTCCCATCTGTAAATACGGCCAGATCCGGCCTCATCGCCGTCTGCCGGCCTGCGGCCTTTGGAAAATCAGAACGGATTTGGATCTCGTATTCGTACTCCGGAGCTGCCCCCTCTTTCCGAAACAGCATGAAATTCGGCGGAGGAGTAATCTCCTTCGGATACCGAAGCTGAAAGCAAAAATCGCCAATCTGAAATGTCTCAGTCCTCTCCATCTTCCATTTCCTCCTGTTCCATTTTCAAAAGCCGCAGCGACTCTTCCGCATAGCGACACAAATACTCCGGTACGCGGTCATAACTTCCCTCCTCAAGAAGCGCTGCAGCCGCGCACGTCCTGCACAAATGTCTGAGACGGCACACACTGCATCTGGAATTTAAGAAAATCCTGCCGGTCTCTTCCACGATATACTGCCACGCCTTCTCAAATCCCACCTCAAACACGGAAACCGCCGGTTCCGTCATGATGACACACGGGCGCATCTCTCCCTGCCAGTTGATGGTAAACGAACACCGGCCCGCCATGCACGTTACAGGTCTCGGAGCCGCCGGTTCCGTCTGCTCCCTCTCCACCTGCTTGATGGACTGCCGCACATACTGAGGAAACAGCTCCGGCCCCATCTCTCGCTTCAAAGCATGAACCCTTGCTCTGGCCGCATCCTCCGGATTGAGGCGCGCCTGCATATCGAACGGTGCGCTCCGCTCCCGCTCTGCAGGCATCATATACGTATCGATCCGCACCGGGACCTGAAGTTCCTCTTCCATATCCAGAATCTTATCCAGGTCTTTCGCATTCTCTTTTGTCAGGCTTCCGCCCACTTTTACATCCACCCCATGTTCCCGCAGGAGGCGAATCGCCCGAATGGTCTTTTCAAACCCGCCCGGATAATGACAGAGATCCCGGTACGTCTCTTCTTCTGTGCCGTACAGCGTAATGTTGATCCTCCTTGGTCTATGGGCGCCAAAAAACGCCGCCCACTCTTCGTCTATCAAGGTTCCGTTAGTGTTGATCGTAAGGATCATTCCCATCTCCCGCAGTCCGAGATACACTTTTTTGAATTCCGGAAAAAGCAGCGGTTCTCCTCCTGTCAAAAGTAAAAACAACACGCCACTCTTCTGCATCTGGCGTCCAATCTCCAACCACTCATCCGCAGTGCGCATCCTTCCTTTTTGCTCCATCTCCTCTCTGCTTAATCGGACATAGCACATGGCGCAATTCATGTTGCAAAGAGGCAAAAGTTCGATACTCCCATTGGCAGGAGTCCTTGTCCGTCTGGCTTGATCCAGCAGCATCCGCTCCACAGTCGTTGTATCTTCCATCAGATCCATATCTATAGTCCTCCTATTGTTGTTGCTTCCAGTTTCAGTGTAATCCTTAACTGAAAATAGACCGGAACACTTTCCGGTCTATTTGTTATTATGTATTTATCAAGATTTAGCTGTTTCCCATGAATCCTGATCAAGGTTTGTGGTACAATGAACATTATCATTATGGTTACCCTTCCAGATAATTACTGAAACAGGATTGCTGGTATTTCCCCGTGCACAGTAATATCCGTCATAAAACCCACTATTCGATTCTGCTTCATGAGTAGTTTCACAAGAATGAAATCCACTTATCGGGAGTCCCAAAAAGGTGTCATACGATGCTATTTTATCATCACCACCTCTTCCCGTCTGAAGTCCCGGTCTACCATTGGTTTCCTGATAAACGCTTCCCCATACTCCATCGCCAGCGTCACACTTAAATTTGTATACGACACCACTGTCGCCACATGCAGCAACATACTCGTTTGCCGCAAATACTTCCCCTCTCATCATTGGCCTTACATATTCTCTTTTCATAATTTTCCACTCCTTGTCTTTGAAAACTTTCTATTGTAAAACCTCTTTTTTTACATCTATTACTTTTTAACTATACTCTTAGTATACGAAGAAGTCAAGCTTTTTCAATGCTGATTTCATCGTTTTCTTTTCCTCTCCACATACCTGAAGTTACCATGTTCTGTCTTCTTTTGTGCATTCGATGAAACCGATGCGCAGCAATTCAGAGACAAGCGCCGCCGTATCCTGCTTTGCGGTTTCCTGATCCACTTCAAACTGCTCTGTCAGCACATGCACCATCTCATCCAGGCTGTCTACTTTCTCCAGATTTTCCCAGATGACCTTGGCTGTCTCCGTCAAAGTCAGCATCCCGTTAAACTCTTCCGCCGCAGCTCCAGTCGGTACAAGAATCGTCTCCCCTGCGACAGTGCGCATAATGAACTCTTTTACAATCCTCATGTGTTATGTACTCCTGCTTTGTGTCATTTCGTCTTAACTGTTCTTATTATAATCGGTTCTGAGCCAATCGTCAACAAGATATGGTTTCCAATTCCTCCCACACAAAACTGCGGATAAATATGAAGAGTCGGGATAAGATTATTGTATGATCTTATATTTCTTCAGCAGTCCTATTCTTTTGTTTCCTATCTGGACAGATTCGATAGCGCTGTTCTCACTTATTTTTCCCGTCTCCCTGATATAATGGAATATGCGCTGTACCCATGCCACAGGCAGAAGGAATGGATGTCTCTTTATATATGTATAAGTCCGTTCCATATATTCTCTTTCTGGAAAAAGGGAATGCATGAGAGAAGCTTTTGCAGTCTGTCCTTTTTTATCTTCGGTTACCGCCTGAAGCGTCATATTGCTGCTGTGCTTTCTGCTCATGGTAGCGTCTCCAAACACGCCCGCGTCCAACAGATCCTCCAGAAGGTCTTTTCCATCTGCTTCCAGAGATATCCAGCTTTCCGGATAGCAGGCTTTTTCTCTGTCAAAATCCAGCTCCTTTTCCCCTATATCGAACAAAGAGGCTGCAAAGAGATCGCCATGAAATCTTCTGCATTTCTCCAGTACTTCCTCCCAGTCAATCTGAGAACCATATGTATTGGCAAACATCACGATGTCACATACCTGACGGATACCAAAACCGCTGTGTAAAAAGTGTTTAAATGCATGCAGAAGCAAATATAACAGGTGGTCTGTCGGACTTAAAGTAAATACTTCCATACCGTTAATCTGGCATGACATTTTCTTTTCAAATATTTCATCAAACACGGAGTTGAAATCGCCATATGCATCCGATTCCGATGGAAAAAGTTCTTTATGTAATTCGATATAAAGGGCGGAATTCTTTTTTACATAAGGTACTTCTCCGGCTTCCCAAATATTTTCCTCTGAATTTGGGCAAAGCAGGCCATTTTCCGTAAAGATTTCATGACATTTCGAAAACTGCTCTCTTGGGATAAGCAGATCTTCATCGCTGGAAGTCCGATAATCCGGATCCCGATACAGATTCCGGCAGATGATCCCTTTGACCACAAGCGGGGTCACTCCCTGATCTGCAAGTTTTCTATACAGAACAAGGAATTCTTCTGTCTTCATTGTCTGGAGCATCACTTTCCGGAGCATACGGCTTTTGATCATCTGAACTGTCCCTTGCTGCAGCGTCTGGAAAGCCGGGCAAGTATACACCGCATCGTATATCATCGGAAGTACTTGCTGCTCCTCACACAGCTTAAAGAACTCCATCCACTCGCCTTCTGTCCATGTCTCATTCCAATCCGCCTTCTGTCCTGCAAGATACAAGCGAAGCGCTTCGAGAAATTTTCTGTTTTTCATCTCTTTTTCCATATTGCACCACTCTTTTCCGTCTTTCTTGTTCTGCCTTGTTTTTATCTGTTGCGGAAATATTTTCCAAAAACATCCAGAAATAAATCGAAGCCGGAGTTCCATTGCTTTGCCTCCGACTTCCTGAAATATAGAAAATTTTAGCGCAAAAAAAAGAGAGGCTCCTCATACTTAAGTATGAGAAATCTCTCATGATTTTTAATATATTTTCTGTTCCTTTCCAATGCTCAAAGCCTGTGCTCTGGTGGACACCCCTAGTTTTTTGTAGATATTATAGATATGGCTCTTTACTGTCGTAATCTTTACATTCATCTTTTCCGCGATCTCGGAATTGCTGTATCCGCGATCCAGGTATTGAAAAATGAGTTTCTCTGTTTCCGTCAGAACTTCCTGCCCTTTTCCTCCTGTACGCTCCTCGAGATATTTCCCTTGATTTTTGCCTGCTTTTCTTATAATAAAGTCCAGCCAGTCAAGGAGCGGCATCGTCTTCACGTTGCGGTAGTAATACTTCTTTTTTCTTTTCTGCACAGTGACTGTTCCCGCCTCCACCCATTCCCTGTATTCACAAAGGAGCTTCTCTCCTTTCTTTCCGTATCCTATATAAATATAGACATATCGGAATGGCTCCGCGATCCGAAAAGACTCAGCAAGGTACCGCATGGCTGCCGTGTCACTTCCCAGTTCTTTTTCAACGAGCGCCCTTTGAAAGAGAGCTTCCGCCCAGTACTTCCATATCTTATTTTTCTCCACGTAAGGCAAAAACAAGTCCAACGCCTTCCTTGCCGCATCATAATTTCCCAGAAAGAGATGCACTTTGACTGCAGCCATCAGATGCAGTTTTGTTTTTCCTGCTTTATTTACAATCTCTCCGCCGGTATCCCGAAACCAGCGAACAAGATGTTCCTTTTCTCCTGCCCGGGCTTCTGCCAGATAGTACAATGACATGGAGTTGTAGCGGCAGATTTCATCCTCCTCGTGTTTCAGAAATTCCAGCAATGGTCCCATTTTTTCTGAGATGATGCCTTTTTCCCTGGATCCCTCCACAAAGAGATACATCAAAAAGAGGATACCTACACGGATCTTCCAGGAAGACTGTAAAGGCAGAAGGTTCAGCGCCCTCTCCGGTTCCCTGGCAATCTGATCTGTCTGATACAAGTATTCTGTACGGGCGATTTCGTATCCAAGCCTATTTTCCTCTGAAAGGCAAGCAAACCACACTTTTCTGTAATGGGATTCCTGCTCTTTCGATTTGGAGAACAATTCAGAGAGATCTCTAAGACCGCTAAGCCAAGAGACTGCTTCCCCTGGCATATCGTAGAGGCGGATCGGCTTTCCCGGATCTATCAGCTTTTCCAGTAAACCCATCCATTCATCCATAGAAATCTCCGGGTTGGTGTATGCGATGTTGAAAAATACTTCTTTCCACATCTCCCGCTGTCTGCCCGTTCTTTCCGCCCACTTCAGACATGCTTCTGCTCTTTTATACCATTTTCGCATCTCCGCGGTATCCTGGCGAAAGAATACTTCCATCCAGCGAATATAAAATAATTCCGGAGTATCTGGTCTGCCCACATCGAGCTTCGGCAAATATGGCAAAAAGGGAACCTTTGTGAAATTTCGGATGAGGCATTCCCGCAGTCTGACCTGATCTTTCATCCTCAGACAGCACTCTATCGCCTCCGCAGCATATCCTTTCTTTTCATACCACCAGATTGCCTTTTGGCATCTCTTTTCATCAATGACGGCAGGAATTTCCAGGCGGATGATGGGCTGAATGTACCAGTACTTCTGTTCCGGAACAAAAACCATGATCCCCCGGACAAACAGATTCTCCTCCAGCTCTTCCTGTGCATCCTCCCATAGAAGACTTACAAGCTCACGCTCCAGCCTCGGAAAAGCGGCCCGCTCCTGCAGCAGCTTTTTCTCGTCTTCCGGGAGACGATCCAGAATTTGCTTCCGGATATACTGCCGGATTTCATATCGGCTCCAAAGTTCCTTCGTGGACCATCTGTCCGGATACTGCCGCAATATCCTTACCATCAGGGCAAGGCATCCTGCCCACCCTCCGGTAAAGCGGTAGGCCTGCTCGCAGTCCAGCCTGCTTTTCTGTGCTTTGATATAGCGATATGTCTCTGTTCTCGTAAACCAGAATGTACTTGGATAGACAATATCCATCACTCCGTTCCAGAAAAATTCAAGCAGCTCCTCCGGCAGCTTCCCTCCTGTCGCCAGGATAACCTTGTCTTCCCGAGGCACTTTCCGCAGAAAATCCCAGAATTTTTCATTTAGTCCCGGATACGGACGTTCCTCCAGAGGTCTTACAAGGTACCATGTACATGCTTTTCCCTGCCTCTCCTCCCGCGGAACCGGAGACAAGTCTTCTATGGAACAAATGAGCGGATACACTTCGGAATGTTTTTCCAGCATCATCCGTACTAATGTTTTCTTACCGATACCTGATATTCCATACAGGCAAATTACAGCCGAACGTTCGATCATCTCCTCAACCGGCCCAGTTTTGTCTACTCTCACTGTATCATTTAACCCCATACTGCGATTCCTCCCGTGCCAAACAACTTATGAGTCTATTTCATCCAGCATTTTGTTTGCCTTTAATTTTTCCAGGAATTCCTCCCAGTCTGCCTCCAAAACATCCGGTTCCACATCGTACTCCTGCTGGATCTGCCTCCTGATTGCGTCTGGCGTCATTCCTTTCCGGAACATTTCCCAAAACACTGCTTCCATCTGATTCAGCACTATAGGATCACGAGGACTGTCGCCTTTTTTATCCGCAAAAACAATCACGAATTCTTCTCCCAGCCGGCACAGCATAAGATTTTCTCTTATCTTCATCTTGTATCCCCACTCTTCTCTTTTGATTCTTGTCTATTTTTCCGGCTTTATCTCCAACAAAGCCACTTCGGGACGATTGTTCATTCTTGGAAGAATCTGTTTTTCGCTTCCGAGACCGCTTGTCACAAAAAGCTGCAGCTGATCTTTTTCATAAATTCCATGGACATATTCCGGAAACCACCCCTGATCGCCGCCATAGAGTCCTCCCAAAAACGGAATGACAATCTGTCCGCCATGATTATGTCCGCTTACCACCAGATCCACATCCCACACAGTGCTTGCATCCCCGAAAATAAAGCTGTCCGGGCGATGGGAAATCATGATCTTCATATCCTCTGTCTGCCCAAACTCAGTCAGAAAATCTTTGATATCCTGCGGCGCTGCCATGGCGTCATTGTCCCCATTGTTTCCAAATGCATAGTCATACAGGCCACCAATCCGTATGTTTTCTCCCTGTATTTTCACATCCACAAATTTTTTGTCAAGTACAATTGCACCGGCCTGTGTCAGCTCCTCAGACAAATCTACAAAAGCGTCTTCCATATACGCGATTTCGTGGTTGCCCAGTCCATAAAACACTGGAGCTATCTGTGCCAGTTCCCGCACAAGGGCAACCGGGACTTCTGAAGATTTGGAATCCTCGTTTAGCATATCTCCGGCCATCAGTATCAAGTCCGGATTCTGTTGTGATATCATTTCCACCAATTTCTTATTTTGAGCGCCAAATGAATGATTATGAAGGTCTGAAATGACGACAGCTCTGATTGCAGTTTTACAGTTTTCCAAAGAAACCGCATATTTTCTTACAATAAGTGCATTTGAAGATTTCCATATATCGATGCCGATATATGCTGCGATGCATACAAGCAAAAGAATGATTATCATTAGAATATGTCTTGATTTTTCCCCATGATTTCTTTTCATAAAACCCTTTCTTCCTGTTTTATTAAAGAAACTTTTTCCCAAATCGAGATTATACTAGCAAATATCAAAACACGTGTCAAGGCGGCTTTATTGATTCAAAAGAAAAAGCGATAAAACTTTTGTTTTACCGCTCAAAATGAAACTTATTCCCGTTCTTTATTCTATACATCAGATCTTTTCCTCTGCGGGTATCTAAAAGTGGCATGTCCAAAACTACAATGTCAATTCCTTTTTTCTTCGTCAGTAAACGCCATTGCTCAAGTATCTCTGTATAATTGCGTCCCAGACGATCAATGCTCTTGATATAGAGCAGATCGTCCTTTTTTAATTTTCGTACGAGCTGCTTATACTGCGGACGTTTAAAATTTTTTCCAGACTGCTTATCTATAAAAAATAAAAATATTTTTCTCCGGAATATCCAATTCCTGCAGTGCATCCAACTGCCTATTTTCATTCTGATCATAACTGCTAACACGTATATATCCATATATTTTTATCAAAAACATCAACTTCTCTCCTAGTACATATAAAAAATGAGACATTGTTTTCGGCAATTTCAAATATTATCAATTTCCATTATCCCATTAATCAATGGTCTTTTTAATAATATAGCTTACCCAACAAACAGATAGAGATATTCATCAACAAAAAACCTTACCGGTTTTCGGAATCAACCCGAAAACCGATAAGGTTTTGCATTGTTGAAGTATTCATTTTTCTGAAAATCAGGAATCCAGTTCTACTGTGAATCTCGTCTTCCTTTTTTACAGCTTTCACTATAATACGTCATAATTTCTATCTTTTATTGAAAGGAGAAATTACACACCTTTCTCTAAGTCCGCAATTTCTCCCATATCCGGCAGCCAGATGTCCGATGCATCTACGCGGCTTTCCGTATCTTTCTGCTGCCCTCGTATGGTAGATGGAATCTTTCCTTCCAGCTGTGCTCTGACACTTTCTGCACGAAGTAAGCAAAATTTTCCAATGGTCTCTGCCCCGGTTAGAAAATCCTCATAAGAGCAGAACGCTGTCGCATCTTTTTTCAAATACGGGGCAATCATCTTTATTGTACTGGCAATCTTTTTTTCAAAACGTCCATTTTCAAAATATCCCTTGATAAAGTCGCTAAAATAAGTATGATACTGCGAGAAATATTCGTCTTGTTTCATAAGATTATGATAAAGCGGCCGGTTCATCATAATCTCTCCGGATCCGGGAGTATCGATCGGATAGTTGACATAAAGTTCTGCGTCATTGATTGGATCCGGCATCCCTAGAGAGTAGGTGGCAAACGCAAGATTGTAATCCCAGGGAAGTATACTGATCAGTCCGTCTTCTTCGTACAGAAAATAATTGTGTCCTGTACGTCCCAGATAACTGTCCAGATTTACGACAAACACCTGCACGACAAAATAGCGAAGCACTTCATCCACATTTACTGCCAGCTCCAGATCCTTACCTTCTGACAGAGTCCGCAATGACTGGATCAATCTTTTTTTATCCTCTTCTTTTACATTGAATTTTGCATTGCGAAAAATATTATCGTAATCTGCCGGATCATCTGATATATATTGTAGTGCCACATCTCGATTTTCTTCTTCCAAAGAACGGTAGTCCGGCTTATAAAGCTGACCGTGATCCGTCCCATAATTACGTCTGGCGAAAGCCTCTTCCGGTTCTTCCACCGCCAAAAACAACCCCCAGTCTTTTCCATTCACTGTTACTTCTGTATAGCTGCACAAAGGCGCAGGCACTCCCATATATGCCATCATGTCATAAGCCAGGTAATTTTTCATATAGGTATTATCCTGATATGACGAATCCAACGAGAACTTGTCCAGCCCATAATATGTATTTCCATCCTGAAAATGGTCAAATTCCAGCTTCAGGCTATACCGATCCAGCCCATATTCTTCTACAAGCCTAAGAGAATTGTTTCCTTTGGCACGCAGTCCGATGGAAGAAAATAATTCTCCGTCAATCTCTACATCACATTCTGTATACTCTTCCTCTGACGCCGTTTCGAGAAATTTTTCCCAGTCATTGATTTTTATATCGATCGAATGTACATAGCTGTTATCAAAAAGACGCGATGCGTAATCTGGTACAGAACTTGCCGGACGTATCCCAAACCTTTCTCCGCACAAAAACAAAACTGTGAGAATGCAAGCTGCAGCGGCAGTACTGATACAGATAATATCAATATATCTATGCTTCAGCATATTTGCTACCCCATGTAATCTCCATTGTAAGAAACAAGTACTGTCTGCGTCACACCTTGGATTTCAGCAACTGCATTGACGAAGGACGACTCCCCTTCTTTAAAACGTACTTCATAATTTAATTCAATACACCCAGGCGATACAGATTTGCTTTTCAGCTTAAGTCCTTTTACATGACTTTTGATATACTGCTCCACCTCTTTTTCCTGGGACTCTGTCTGACAATGCACTACCAGGATATACGGCCGCTCCAGATTTTTTCTCCCTGAAAATACCAGAAGTATAATTCCAATGAACATGCTGCCAAATACCGCAAGAGGCAGAAAACCCGCCGCCAAAACAATCCCCGCCGCAATACTCCAAAAAAGAAACGCGATATCCATCGGCTCCTTAATCGCAGTCCGGAATCTGACAATTGAAAGCGCGCCTACCATACCAAGTGAAAGTACGATATTGCTTGTCACAGCCAGAATCAAAAGGGTTGTGATCAATGTAAGCGCTATGAGCGTCACTCCAAAAGAAGCGGAATACATCAGTCCACAGTAGCTTTTTTTATATATAAAGAAAATGAACAGCCCAAGCGCAAATGCGAGGATAAGGGCCAACGTCATATCCAGAATCGGTACTGCATTTGCATGTTCCAAAAAACTGGATTTAAAGATATCCTGAAATGTCATACTCTCATTTACCTTTCGTCAATCATATTTTCGGCACACCGCATATTTGGAGTATGCCCCTGTCTTTCTATCCGGCATCTGCACCGACATCTTTACAATATCCGGTAAAAAAGCATCATATTTTACTTCAAGCACCGTGTGGCCCGGCGCAGCAGCTATATACTGTCTTTTGGTATTCAAAAAATCCAGGTTGTAAAGCCCTGTATGAAGCTTCCGATCCAATGTGATGCGCACGTTGCCCGGCATATATGTAAATGCTTCTCTTTCGTATCTTACGATCGTTTTTGGTCTCAGAAGTTCCCCTTTCATCTTGCTGTACAGCTCAATCAAAAGAGGATCTTCGCTCTCGAGAAGAAATGCAATTTCTCCCGCAAGCAAGCTGGCCGCCTGTTCATAAGTGAGATTGGCGCTCCGTTTTGAACATAGCCCGCCTTTTTTTATCTTTTTTTCTAACCTTAAAAAAGTCAGATCTTCTCCGTAATATCTCAACCTAAATTTCTCCCTGCTGCTTACCCCTGCAATTTTTTCAACAAGAGCTTTGTCGTTAGGCGTATCAAAATACAGGCTGTTCACATTATATACTCCCCTCTTCCCGGCATGGCTGTCGCGGGGGAACAGCCTGCCGAGACGTTCTGAAAGCAACCTGTCTTCTGCCGGGGTAATCACATGTTTTAATTCATGTCTGAATATGCTGTGTGTTTTTTTAATCATCATATCCGGAATCTCCGCCGTCATATCCGGAATTTCCATCATCATATCCGGAGTTCCCATCGTCATATCCGGAATCTCCGCCAGTTGATGGTGCAGGTGTGGACGGAACCGGATTTTGTGCCGGAGCACTATAATCTGTCACACCATCATTATTTGTACCATAGTCTGTATCATTATAATCCGTCACACCATCATTGTTTGGGCCGTAATCCGTATCATTATAATCTGTCACACCGTCATTGTTCGGACCGTAATCCGTATCATTATAGTCTGTCACACCGTCATTGTTCGGGCCGTAATCCGTATCATTATAGTCTGTCACTCCGTCATTATTCGGGCCGTAATCCGTATCATTATAATCTGTCACGCCGTCATTATCCGGGCCATAATCTGTATCACCGTAATTTGTCCATCCATAGTTGCTTTCCCCCTCTACGGCTACTGAATTCGCCAACTGTTTGGAAGCTGTGTACTCCTGAATGCCAGCCACAATATTTTTCAGAAAATCATCTCCCGGAAGATAGGATCCGGCTTCTATTTCAAGTGTGATCTGTTTTTTCTCCTGATCTGTTTCTTCCACGAAATAGCCGGCATCGTTGATCTTCGCTACAAGTTCACTGATGACATCTCTGCATGCCTTTCCTTCATACCCTTCATATTGGGTAATCACTTTCTTCCCGTCATCGTTTCTTCCCACTACTTTTG
The DNA here is from genome assembly GCF_047234585.1 of Sellimonas sp. Classification (NCBI taxonomy): domain Bacteria; kingdom Bacillati; phylum Bacillota; class Clostridia; order Lachnospirales; family Lachnospiraceae; genus Sellimonas; species Sellimonas sp. Next base: position 67,925 of record NZ_JBKSWG010000013.1, read on the forward strand.
TTACCATTCCGTTTTCATCATAAGACACTGCAATTTCCGGATTTACTTTAAGACAGATAACTCCGCTCTTTTCATTTGTCTGGCTCTGTTGTTTCTGCGGTTCCTGCACCTGTCTCCTACTTCCGCATCCTGCAAGGATTCCTCCCATAAGCCCAACTGTCAATACTGCTGCAAGCGCCGTAATACAATGTTTTTTCTTCATAATTCATTTCTCCTTTACTCTTTTGATTTTGTTTTTGATTATGATTTAGAATACGTAAGCAAAATCCGGAAAACGGGGTTGAAACAAAAATTTTTTATATTTTTTTCCGCTGCATTTATTATAATAGATAATTTTTTTCGTGTCTTACATTTTACGTATGTTTAACGTATATATTACCTGCTTTTAACGAAGAAAAAATATAATGGGCGTAATATTTTAGTTTTGACCCTAAAAATAAAAATTCCAGTTCGTATTCTATACTATAGGAGGATATTACTCATGAATGAACTGCATGATCTTGCTGATCAAGTATACACTGCCAAGACAGATCCAGAAGTGGCAGATGCTTTGATTCGTCAGTATATGGGGTTTATCCGTGCTGAAACAATAAAATTCATGAAACGGACTCCCATCGAAGGACAGGACGAAGAACTAAGCATCGTGATGCTCGCTTTTTACGAAGCGATTTTAAATTATGAAAGGAAGCGAGGAGCTTTTCTTGCATTTGCATCCCGTGGTATACGGAACCGGCTGATCGATTATTACAGAAAAGAAAAGCGGCATGCAAAAGTAGTTTCCCTACATGAGCCTTTGCAGGATGACGAAGAAGACACTCTGAAAATCGACCATCTGGAGGATCCTAAAAATGAAATCGAAATGACACACCAGCGCGCTGCAGCAAAAGAAGAAATCGAAGAATTTGAAAGACAGCTTCTTACGTTTGGAATTTCTTTTTCTGAGGTGGCAGACAACTGTCCAAGACAGAAGCGAACTTTACAGGCCTGTGAAAAAGTCCTGTCCGCTGCAAAACAAAATCCGGATCTTCTTAATGAGATGCTACATACAAAAAAACTTCCGATAACAGCTCTTGTACAACACTCTGGAGTAGATAAAAAGACAATAGAAAGGCATCGGAAATATCTGATTGCAATTTTGCTTGCATTTACTAATGGATATGAAATCATCCGCGGACATCTCTATCATCTGTCCCCTTAACAAAAACCGATGAACCATAACAGAAATGGAGTCAAAAATGAAAAAAGATACATCTTATCTAGTAATGGAAGTTCACAGTGCATATGCGGTCCTTCTGTCCGATGACGGACGTTTCATAAAAGCTGCTAACCACGGTTACCAGACCGGAGATGTCGTTACCAACATTATTCCTCTAAAATATCCCGACGAGAAGAAACGGCAGCACCGTCACATTATCGCATTTGCTGCCAGCATGGCAGCCTGCATTTCCCTGCTCGTATTCGGCGTATATGAATATCAATACATCTTCCAACCATACGGAACCGTTCAGATGCAGATCAATCCGGAAATAGAACTCACACTTAGCCGTTCCGGACGTGTATTAGATCTGAACGGACGAAATTCGGACGGTAAGACGCTTATAGACGGCTATGAGTATAAAGGAAAAGATAAAGAAACGGTTACTTCCGAGCTTACAGCTCTGGCAATACAAAAAGATTTCCTTTCTGAAGGCGGACAAATCCTGCTTTTGGCTGATTCAGACAATAAAGATTGGAATTCACAAACAGAAAAGGAACTGTTGACTTATTTAAATAACTATCTGAAAGATAAGTCTATTACTATAGAGATTGTGGCGGAACTTCCTGATGAAGACGCTGAACAAACACTTACGGAGCCTCAGACAATTACTATCCCTGCTCCGGATACACCTGAACCGGCCGAAAACACACCATCCGACAAGCCCCAACCTGAGACTCCTTCTTCTCAGCCGGTACAGCAGCCTTCTTCCTCCAACAACGATTCTAATTATCAAAACGATAATAGCGGTAATTCAAATTACGGAAATGACAACAGCAATGATTCTGGTTATGAAGCAGATACTGATGGAAACAGCAGTTATGAAGACTAGCTGTTTCCACGGGTTGTCAGCTCATAGCGGTGTATGTTGCGCATGGAGCGTACGCCGCTCCACAGCTTTTCCCCCTGAAAGGTCAAGAGGCTGCAATGATCAGCCAAGCGGTCAATCATTGCAGCCCAAAGGTATGTAAATGGGTAAATTTAACGTTAAACTATAGGTCAAAAATACTATCAGGAATGATTCGTGACGTCTATGAAATGATAATGATATCCCCATGGGGACTTATCGATTTCACGCACACATTCCTTCGCCCCGTTGACCCATCTCCTAAAATTCCACATGCCGACACATATTCATTTGGAACAAATTTCTGTACCAAAATTTCAGGCTCTTTCCATTTCTTTTTCATTCTATCCCGCCTCCCAAATCAAGAAAAGACCCTTTGACCTGTAATTTCTTATGTTTTTCTTACTCAATGTCACTCTCAAAGAGAACGATGGATCTGTCCACTCTTTTTCGCAGCCATATACACATCCTTAAACGTCCGTTTCATTCCGCCTCCGATCATGATGTTGTATGGCATAACAAGTCCGTCTGATATGATCACATCACGGAATGGAATAAACGTTGCCTCGACTATCAGAGGCATCGGCGCCCCGTAAAACATTTCTTCCCAGCTCGATATAATACCGCTGACCTGGTATACTTGTTCATCCTCCATGGATATAAAGATTGTACCCTTTTTCAGATGCCGTTCCATGATAAACTTTCCCTGGATCCTCCGTTTCCACCCCTGAATAATGTCCTTATGTTCCTGCGGGAGTTCCGGGTTTTCTTTTATGTACCGGTCTATGATCGCTATCTCTGACCAAAGTTTATTTGCAACTTCTTTTACTTCTACAGGATCCAGATTTTTTGCTTCCGCCATACTTTTCAATTTTTTGTTTACCCCATATGTTCTGTTTACGAAATCAAGCAGCGGCATCCAAAGCTTATAATATAACTGTCCATCTTCCTGTGATAACGTCATCTCTTTCGTCCTCCGTTTTTTTTTAATACTATGATTTTATCATAAATTCCCGAGCTGTTTTATACTGCCTGAAGCATTATTTAAAAACTTCATATAATTTCCCGCCAAATCCACGCTTAAAATATCTTCCATCTGGGGACATATATACATCAACAAATGCCTTGGTAACAAATACAAACTCTCCGTCATACGTAAAGCCACAGTCAATCTCGTCTTTCGCTTTTTTATTGCTCTCATTATAATCCGGCATAGTTTCTATCCTTTTCTGAGCTTTTTCTTCTAGTTCTTTATCGAATTCTTCCATTTCTTTATGGAGTTCTTTCCTATATTTTCGAAAACGCAATATTAAGCTCTCTTCTGTCATAAAATGTATTCGATACAATCCAAAAATGATTAAAACTAGCGAGGAAATCACTACACTGATCGACTGATGATGCATCAGATAAAATGCGATTCTGCATATCATGTAACCACACATAAATGTACCAAAAAATCGCATGAACCCGTATTTTGCATCTTTTTCTACACCAATATATATACCTGCCGCCAGAATAAGTCCTAAGATACAAAGCAGATTAAAAACCAGGATAAGATTTATCGTTTGTCGACGTCCTAATTCATATCCAATACTATTGCACACTATAATGAAAAAAGCAATCCCCATCAACAGGGATACACTTCTTACCTTTTCCCCCTTTTTGCGATGCTTCGTTTTCCCATATAGGTAATTACACACTATAGCCAATATATTAAAAGCAAGTATTGTCAAGGAATTGTATTCTATGACTTTAATAATAATATTTGTATACATTTCACTCCTCCTCGCTTTGCATTTGTAATTATCCGTAAAATTGTTCTTTTATGTTTGCACGTCATTCAGCATTCCATGGATTACACATGATAAAGATTTTCTATCTTGCTGACTTTCTCCCATGAATCTGTTGACAAACTGCATTCGTGCATACTGTGTACTGAATATTGTATACAGGAACTCTCTTTTACTTTTGTAACTTACCTATTCTCTTTTGTGATATATATTCTCTGTCCTTTTCCACATCCTGCCTGTATTCTTGATAATGTCTCTGGAAAGGATTATGATAGTGAAATACCGCTGTTCCCAGCGCAATGACTGAAACTTCTTCTTTGTCTGGACATAGTAATGAATCCTTTCTTTTATATTGATTTAAGTATATCAGATTCATCAAAAACTGTCCGAAAAAGTGTCATAATTTTTGAGACCATTATATGCAGTCCGGAATATATCCTCGGTTATTTCTTTCCCTTTTTGGCATCCTTTTTTTCATTTGCATGCATTGTTCCGGTTCCACCTTCAACAACACCATCACTGCGAATAACAGATGCAATCGTGCCAAAAAAGCATTTTATGTCCAGCCAAAAGCTCATGTGCTGGACATAATAGCCATCCAGCTTCGCTTTTACATCAATTTCCAATTCGTCTCGGCCGTGAATCTGTGCCCATCCCGTTAGACCAGGGCGAACATCGTTTGCTCCATATTTATCACGTTCTTCAAGCAAGTCAAATTGGTTCCAGAGGGCGGGTCTTGGCCCTATGACTGCCATATCCCCGACGAGAATATTAAAGAGCTGCGGTAGTTCATCCAATGATGTCTTCCGGAGAAAATGTCCCACCTTTGTTATATACTGATCCGGATTTTCCAACATATGCGTTGGCATATCATGAGGCGTATCAATCCGCATGGTGCGGAATTTTAATATCTGAAAATATTTTTTATGTATTCCTACTCTCTTCTGCTTAAAAAACACCGATCCCGGCGAGTCTATCTTGATCGCGATAACAATCAAAAGATACAGCCATGAGAGACATATAATCCCGCATAGCGACATAATAACTGCTATAACACGTTTTATTTTAGTTCTATACATGGCATATATATTCCTCCCTATTTTTATCAACATAACTGGTAGAACCAGGAATTGTATTGTATATGTATTCAACTGTGAAGTTTAAGTTCTTATTTTCTTCGAAGTAATATAAAAATCACATTTTTGAGAATTTCTTTAAACTTTTGGAACTCCTGTGTTTTCCTAAACGCAATGTAAAAAACGAAATTACAGATAATGCTACATAATAAGATTTTGATAATACTCTGTACAAATATAGGCAGATGAATCGGAGTCAATATTACAAAACATATACCTGCTGCAATCCCTAATGTGACCAAATATTGAATATACTTAACCACATACAAAATTGGTGTTTTACTGAATCCATAAACAAATACTGCATACGGGTCATACCACAGATTTGTAAATAGTCTTGCTAAAAATGTAGCGAATAATATGCCAAAAATCCCCCACTTGTATCCTAATATAACAGAAAAAATAATGTTCAAGACAGCAGTTATAATTTGTAAAAACCGACCATAGCGAAACAATCCCATAGTCTGTTTATATGTCCAGATAGCATTCTGTAAACCTACGGTATAAAAATTCAATGCCATTACTAAAGGAATACTTATTGAAAGAACATATTCATCGCCAAAGCACAGTCTTACAAGATCATTAGAACAGAATATAATGCCTAAAGCTGCCCAACCGAAAATCCAAAAGTTCATCAAGTTTAAGAATGAAAACATCTCAAACTTTTTTTCATTGCTTTCTGTCGCATTATGATTCCCCACACTTGCAGTCAGCCCATTAAACACTTGATTCAGAAGTGAATTCAGTGTATTGACAAGTAACGAATAATTTGATGCAACTCCTGTTGTTGCCAATCCCTGGAAGAAGGTAATTAATATATTATCTGTACTATTTACCAACAATCCTGATATCTTGTAAATTGTCAAATCTCGTATATTATTAAATAGTGATTGTCGTTCTTCCTTCAGCAAGGGTCTAATACTTCTAGCTTTAATAAATGGAAATCTTCGCCCTGCAATTATTGAAATGGTTACATTGTATATAAATGTTCCTGCCGTTTGAATCAGCAAATATACCAGATAATTGTGTGTAGTAACAAGAAATACTGATTGAAAAATGCTCTGAAAAATGGTAATGATATAATTTAAACCTGATACAATATAATTTTGTTGCGCAACAACAAGCAGAGAACTTCTGTAACTAAAAAAATATGTACTTGCTGTATTAAATAAATTAATCAAATACAACAAATGAATGCTTTCCGAAATAGCTGGTTGCTCCTGAATAATAATATTCAAAAATGGCATTAATGCCAGTCCGACACAAGACACTACTATTCCGATAATATAGTACGCCCTCTGATAAAACCTTACTAAAGAAGCGATCTTTTCTTCATCATTCTCCGCCAGAGGTTTATAAAGCGCATATCCTATAGCACTCCCGATTCCTAATTCAGTTAGTGAAAGCATTGTCAGTATGTTAGTAAATAATCCATTTACTCCTAAATAATCTGCTGACAAGTAGCGGACAAAAACCATCCTGCATACAAACCCTAAGATGGTATTAAGTATATATCCACCAATACCAGTTGCAATGTTTAAAATAGAGTATTCTGTTCTCGTTCGTCTTTTCATACATTCACCTTAACAATAACTTTTATTTTAAGAACTGCTGCTTCCACTGTTTTATATTTTCCCATGGCAGATTAATTTCTGTCGAAAAATCATGAAATATCTTTTTTTCTAAACATACCGGAATATCCTTTCTAAGAACTATCGGTAAACCTGTATCCTTTGAAATGCATTCTGCACGGTTATCGATTGAAATAATAATTGAGCGATGTAATGCACCCATAGCCCTTATTCCTGCATGTAGTCTTGTTCCTACATAATCTAGATCATCCTGTTGCAATATTTCATCAAATTTTTTCAACGAGGAAGGAATAAGAAATACTTTTTCTTCATATCCAAGTTCTCGTAAATAGTTCAGATCAGAACTACCTTGAATCCAAAAATATACTTTTTTATAAGACTCAAGCAGAATTTCCAGCATTTTTTTATCCATAGAATAGTCGCGATTATAATCTGTTATAGTACATATTACATTTTTTGCTTTTCTCTGTGGTATCTGTTTACAATGTTCCTCATCCAGTCTCCACATAGTAGGGCACCCTGTAAAAAGTACATTTTTTATTCCCAATTTTCTTAGCATTTGTTCAGAAAACGTATCTCTAACCGAATGAGTATATCTTTTGTCTAAAATTGTATGGAATAACATTCTTGTATAATAATCAGAGTTATTACTTTGGGAATCAAATCCTACTCCCATTAGGATGGTATTACAGTATGGCATTACATCAGAATCGATTTTCCATAGTCCATAGTTTCGCATTTTCCCTGAAAGTATATTCGTGCCACATAAAATTTTATAGCACGCCTTTTTCAATTCTTTCTTTTCATCCCTCGTAGCAATTCTATGGGTAGGTATTCTTATTAACTCTGTTTTCCCAAATTTCTCTGGCAATTCTTTCAGACAACATTCCATAATAATCTGGTCTCCAGCATTATCGCTTTCTGCAGACGTATCTAATAAAACAGGAAGTTTCTCTCCTGTTTTATGAAACTGCGCAACTAGTAGTTTTCTATAATACACTTCTGACTCTATAGCACATACTGCCTTGCGTTTTATTTTCTGTACTATCTTAAACGGAAGTGTTGTAATCATCTGTTTTAGGCTATATTTTTCCCACACACTTTCTGCTAGTAACACATAATTTCCTAATTGTTTACCATATTTTTTATTTATCCTTTGCTGATGCTGCAGTTCGGCCTTTATTTTTTCATCCATCCACGAAGCAGTAAAATGATGAATAGATACTGTTCTTTCTGTCTGATTCATTTCTCCTGTTCTAAATGTTTTTGGACAAAACACATCAGAAGCATAAACACTCATTCCCGGAAGCAATTGATCTCTATTTTCCTGTACAAGTCCAAACTGCCGCAATGTTTGTGTTGTATAATAAGGCGATGGTAACATATTATAGGATCCATCTTCATTTATAAAAGAAATATTCTCATAAAGATCTCGTGCACACTTTATAATTTCATTATGAGGAGTGGCTCCAAATCCATGACCACAATTGACAAAAAACTCTCCGTCACCTGTATTTTCAAATCCCATAAAAGCGTCTTTATCAAGAAAACGGTCATAGCTTTCCACTAATTCAACATCTGTATCCAAATAGATACCGCCATGTTCATAAACAATATCCAATCTTGCATAATCAGGAACAAATCCCCATTTTTTCGCTTCATATGCCTGCCGCATATATTCATTTTTTGAAAAATCATAATTAGATTCATTCCATTCTTTAATAACATAATCTGGACAGAATTTTTTCCAACTTTCAATACAGTACTGCACCGAAGCCGGTTTCTCCTTTCCCCCTACCCAGCAATAATGAATAATTTTTGGTATTTCTCCCATATTAAATTTTCTCCCTGCAGTTTCATCCTTCATTTAAAAACGAAATATAATCGAAGTCGTCAAGATATCGGCGTACTAGAAATTGTTGCTTAAACCCTAGTAAAACTCCTACTCCAGTTTCTTGTTCAAATCCTTTTATGTAATAAGCTGACTCAAATTCCGGATATTCCTTATGAGTAAATATCACTTTATGTTTATATGGAAGTGCATCAAAACGTCTAATACTTTCATAAGTACAATTATCTCCGTCTATTCCCAGAATAAACAAATTATCCCAGTCAATTCTCCTTTTTCTTTCTTCCCATTTATTCACAGCTTCTTCAAAAGTTTTATAGTGATTGAAGCGAATTTCAATATCCCCGAGCATTCCCGTAGGATAACTAAACCTTGGATCATCATACGGGAAAATTGGCTGCTCCATATACCATCGCAGATTTTCTAACATTCTTACATAATCATTCATGTCAAAACTCAGATTAATTGTCGGAGACATAAATTTTAATTTCATATCATAATATATAAATTCCCCATTACAGTTTGATGAAATGATGGTCGGGCTTAAATTTTTAAGTCTACGCCGTTTTCTTTCTTTATATAACCGCCATTCTATTCTTTGCAATAAATTCATACGGGTTTACCTCAATATAAAATATTATGTAACTTGGGAAAATAGCGCAAAAGCCACAAACGTACTTTCTGTTTTAGACTAATATTCTTTGACTTTATAAGCTGTTTATATGCAACAATATATTTCTGCAATGCATCGAAATGTTTATATCGATTTTCCTCTGTTCGAGATATATTTTTTTCAGCATTTGCCACAGCTACATATAAACTCAAACACGCTTCATCTCCATATGGCTGAATATTTTTCTTCAACAAAAACATTGCCCTTAGCCAAACAGCTTCAATAAAGTCAAAATATCGATCCGTCATCACATTTTGTCCAAGTATACTTGAACGTCTCGAACGATAAAAATAGCCGTCATAACCAGTTAATACAATTGATTTTGCACTGTATACCAGAGTATGATAAACATATGTATCTTCATAAAACTTTCCTTTTGGAAAGCGGACAGAATTAAATAAATCTGCCCTAAATATCTTGTTGCATACCGAGGGCTGCGGTAATGTTTCAAATCTATCTGTGCCATTCAGCACTTTTAAGATATTAGAAGGTATATAAAATGGTTCTGTCTCTCCATTTTCAAAATATCTAATCATATTGCACACAGCAATATCACATTTTTCCTCCTTCATTCCGGAAATCATTTGTGAAATTGTATCTTCTGCCAGAAAATCGTCGCCATCAACAAATGAATAATATACTCCAGTCGCAGAATCAATTCCTACATTCCTCGCATCTGATAGACCACCATTTTTTTTATGGATTACTTTTATCCTAATATCCTTTCCAGCATATGCATCACAAAGCTGTCCAGAAGAATCTGTAGATCCATCATCCACTAAAATTATCTCAATATTTTTATACGACTGACCTATCAAGCTTTCAATGCATTCTTCCACATATTTTTCCACATTATATATTGGAACTATTACAGAAACTAACTCCTCCATCTTCACTATCCTCCTACAAAAACGAGATCATAAACCGATTTTCAATACATTTCGCAGAAAGCATGTAAATACAAAAGAGAATTCTGCCATATTTAACCACAATTTTTCTGTCAGTCTTATACCTGATTTTGTATGAGCGTCCACGGGATACTTGTTCAATACTTTCTTTATATAGTTCAGTGCCTCTTTTCTCTCTTGTCTTTTCATAAATCTAAGCACAAATTGTCCTTGATAGATGCAAGAAAACCATAAATTATTTAGACTTTTTCCAAGAAGCTCAGGAAAATGGTAGCAAATATAATCATGGCGTTTTGTCTTAGCCTCAAGTGCCTGGAGGCGGTTATCTGGTTTCAAAGAATGCATAACTGAATTTTCTTGCTGTCGATATGCATATAATTTTGCGTTTGATCTAATTAGTTCTCTTGCGTTCCCAATTACCTGATATGTCCAATATTCATCATCAATTTTCTTACCTTCTGGAAACTTAATATCGTCGATAACACTACGTCGATATAATTTATTCCAAATCAACTGTCTGAAAAAACGATCTTCTATATTTTCTTTCATAGCCTCTACGGCAGTATATTTCATTATCATACAATTATTAGGGTTTGCAAATTGAGCATTATCTCCATCTGTCTCCAAATAACTACACTCTGCAATATCTGTTTCGTTAGTTATTAATTTCAATAAATGCTTATAAAAATCTGATGCAATATAATCATCACTGTCTACGAATCCTATAAATTCTCCTCTAGCGATATCTAGGGCAATATTTCTTGCCTTACCTCCACCACCATTTTGGGTGTGAATTACCTTTATCCTTTTATCCTTCTTCGCCCACTCATCGCAAATCTGGGGACTTCTGTCAGTTGAACCATCATCTACCAAAATTATTTCTAGATCTCTATACTCTTGTCGCACAATTGAACTAATACACTGATTCAAGAAAGATTCAACATTAAATACTGGAACAATTACACTAATTACTTCCATATTAATTCCTCATTCTATACTGTATTTTTTATCTAGCCCGGTTACTTTTTCATATAATGTATGTACTAACCGATAGCTAGCCGGCCATAGCACCGTCCATACTACCTTAATTTTCGTTGATTTACTCAAATATTCACATTCCATTATGTATTTTAATTTACCTTTCAATTCTTTACGTATTCTCGCACGATATGGCCTAATCAACTCTGGTTGATCTCTATCTGACATAACTGCTATTCCTACCATTTGATTAAACAGCCTTTCTTCCGCCACCTTATTCACTTCTGAAGAGTCAATAGAATTAGTACATATAATCTTCATTACCTTAATTGGATCCTTCAATTTGTTTTCGTTAATTTTCGAAGTAGCTGCAGAATTTTGACGTAATATATAATTATACGGACAAATGTCTTCATAAACAGAACACTTTGCTTCTTTAAATAAAAAATAATTCAATAATAAATCTTCATTTATTCTAATAGAAGTAAATAATTGCTCATGTTTCAATAAATTTTCAAATAATTGTTTAGAAAAAAGTTTATTACACAGTCCTGGCTCTACAAACAATCCCGAAACTAGATCTTTCAATCCCATCATATTATTCTGAAATAAAATTTTTTTTGTATTATAATAGTAATCGATATGTCCATCAGGAAATATCATTTTATAACCACAATGAGAAATATCCGCATGATATTGGACTATATTACTCAGAAGATATTCAAACATTTTCGGCTCAACATAATCATCTCCATCAACAAATCCTATATATAGCCCTGTTGCTATACCTATTCCCGCAAATCTTGCACTCGAAACACCGCCGTTCTTCTTATGAATCGGAATAATACGCTTATCTGAGGTTGCATATTTGTCGATAATCCTTCCTGTCTTATCTGTAGATCCATCATCTACTACAATAATCTCAAGATTTGTATGCGTCTGCTTTATAATACTTTCCAGACAACGCCCTATATATGCTTCTATGTTATACGCCGGTACAATTATTGATATAATAATATCTTCCATTAGTCAATATAACCTATATATCCTTTCAAACTTTTTTTTTGTTCTAACCGTTTTTCCATTGAAACATTTCGGCGAAGTGTATACTCTTCACCAAATTGCGGAGAGTTTTCCATGCGTTTTTTTTCTTTTTGTAAATACTCTTCAAGCGTACAAATTATCTTAGCTGGTGTCCCTGCCGCTACCATATTATCTGGTATATCATGAGTCACTGTACTGTTAGCGCCGATAATAACATTATTACCTATATTGACACCAGGTAATACAACGGTTTCAGCTCCTAAAAAAGCATTGTCTCCGATGTTAACTCTTCCTATTTTGGTATAATTTAAAAACTGTTTTGTACTGGCATCATGACAAAGGACATGGACTCTTGGAGCCATTGTTACGTTATTACCAATCTCAATTAACCAGCAGTGTGATGGATCAAGAATAACTCCATTTAAACGTTTAAAGTTCTTTCCCACCTTCATTCCCATTTTTATCAAACGGTCTGTTGTATATTCTCCTCGCAATCTATAAACAAATTCTTTTATTATATTCATAATTCTGCCCTTCACAAATTTAAAAACATTTTTTCAACAGCCAAAACTGTATTCTCAGTATTGAACTTTTTTCCTCTGTCTTTTGCTTTATTTCTATAAAACTTTAGCATTTCCGGATTATCTAACAGTTCCTTTATAGCTTTATATAATGCCTCGTCGTTATTATCGGTAATGATACCAAATTCATTATGGGCTCCCAGCATTTCTCGCATGCCAGATACCTCAACCGTACATACAGGAAGTCCCACTATTAAGGCTTCTGTTGCAGCAGTTGAAAATCCTTCTGCATGGCTGGCACACACAAATAAATCACACCTTTTCATATATTTATATGGATTTACCTGATAACCCAACAAGTCAACAGATTTTTCCAACTTATTCTCGGTAATATAGCTTTTCATATTTCTTTCTTCTGGTCCAATTCCCAATATATATAAATGCACTGGATATCCGTTATCCACAAATTTTTTTACAATCCGAAGAAGCCTGTCAAATCCCTTGCTGAGAAGCAGCTTTCCTATTCCCACCATCTTAAACTCATTTTGAGAAAATTCTACATCTTTTACTACTTCTTCTGATGCAATAACAATCTTGGAACTTTCATTTGTGTTATAATATACATCTATTGGCACAGAAATAGGAAAAATCATTAAAAAATCTGTTTTCACAGTCTCAGAAACACATACGATTTGATTAAACTTATTATAACACCTTATCGCCTCTATCATATTTCGAAATGATGCCGTTGCCCTTTTCTTTGTCTTTTGCTCGATATGTATCCAAGAAACCAGTTTCGTATCTTTATACGGGCAGCCACTAATAATTCTGGAACATGGTCCCTCCAAATATGCAACCTCAATATCATAATGTTCTTTAATAAAAATCTTATGTAAAGCCGTTGGACTCATTAACTTCATTATATGCGAATTAGCAGGAAACACTTTTGAAAATACTGTCTTATATTTAATATTTACATTTAGGAACTGTCGATTAACACCTATGTCAAATAAAGTCATAACTGTTATATCAAACTTCATAGTATCCATATTATTAACCAGATTGACGAGTACTTTCTCCGCTCCCCCCTGTCCTAAATCATGTATTAAGAACAATATTTTTTTCATTTCACTCTCCCCTTACCATTCGGAAATATCTTTGCACATTTTAGCCTTTCTTTAGCTTTGATATAATTCTCATAAACCAATAAACAATGCCATAATCTATACAATCATACACAAGAAAAGAGTAACATCGACCGATCTTATACAACCTATGTTCATTAAAAAACTGAAAAATCTTAGGATTTCTTAATATTTTTCTCAATTTCCACGCTTTATGATTTTTCTTAGAATATTTTAACGCATATAACTGCTCCTCTGTTTTCCAGCTAAATTCACCATAGTGGTGGGCTTTGCTACAGTAATCATCAAATGAAATAAAAAGTATTCCATTAACACATTGTGTTGTATTATTTGCTGCAAAACCAGGAACTTTTCGCCTAATTACCTCTGTGTTTCTCACTGGACAAGCCAAATCATTTATATTTTCCAAAGAAAACTCAAGCTTCATATAATCATCTAGCAAACTTTTTACTAAGTGATTGCCCTTCTCGGCACCAAAACCTAACCCTGTATTTATCTGATTATGATTTTGAAAAAACATAAATGCATTGTTGTCAAACAGGTTACCAAACGATTCATACAATTCCACATCGGTATCCAAATATATGCCGCCAAACTCATAAACTGCTTTCAATCTGACAAAATCGCTTACAAAAGCCCATTTTTTACATCTATATGCCTCTTCAACAAATGAACAGCAGGATAAATCTGTATTATCTTCATTCCACTCAATGATTTTCCAGTCTGGCATATAATGTTTCCAAGATTGTATACACTTATCAAAAACTGCTGGTTTTTTCCCTTTTCCAAACCAGCAGTAATGTATAATTTTAGGAATCATAGATATAATTTCCTTTCATTCAAAATTTCCACATTATGCTCTAATCAGATCCTCATGCATTTTGTTTATTCCATAACTTTTCTGGGAATGCCTCCCCAATTTGTTTTGTCATAGCTGACAAATTGGGGAGACAAGCAGGTTTCATGCATAGTGCCTCCTCAATAGATAGCGCCACCGGAAAATTATATCGCTCTGTACTATAATACCAATCACAGTACTTAAATCTATCAACTTGAGCATTACCAAGCATAACTGCCGGCACACCATATGCTTCTGCTAATATAATGCCATGCAAAGAACTGCTTATTACCAACTCTGCTTCAAGAATTTTATTAATGAATGATTTATAATCCGTTGTCACAGGAGAAAGTGTCCCTTTCTCTCTTTGAACTGAGTGATGTGATATTACCACATAGTTCTTATTTTTCTTAATACTTTTCGGTTTATAAATCATTGGCATCAAAATTGCAGGATCACCATAAATCTCAGGACATTTATATCCATTTTTTTGCAATACTTCTCTGGTCAACGGACCTCTTACACTACAAATATCTAGTTTTCGAATTTTTCTCCACCAATACATGTGGTCTTGAAGGCAACCGCTTCCCCAAACAGTTGCATCCTGAAAGCCGCTATCTATTATAGAGCCCAATGCATATAGATGCTGTGTCTTGCCATTATAACTGGAATCTGATGTAATCCCTCGTTCTTTTTTCATCCACTCTACAATTACCCAAGACAGGTAATCACCTATATTTATTTTCCCATAAGGCATTCGCCACCAATGCAAATTTACATTTCTTTTCACTGCGTGCATTGATACATCGCGCAAGATAATCGAGTCTCGTATAATATATTCTTTAGAAACAGAAGGAATTGCTTTAACTATATCTAAATATCTTCTAACTATCTTTATATCCTTCTTTTGCAAAAACTTCTCTTTATGCATCTCACACTTCCAACTATTCTATGTATAATGAAAAATATTTTTTTATGATTTTTCAAAAGGTAAACTTCTTTTTGTAAATAAATAGGATACTCCCTCTCTGGCAATAATACATTTTTCTCTTCGTCTTTGTGCCTAGCAATAAGATCATTTAGTACAGATAACGGCTTTAGTGCTTCCGTATAAACAATACACATTTCTACAAAATATATTTCTGCAAACTTTGACCCAAAATTTGATTCTATATCATGATTCTCTAACAGCCATTTGTCCATTTTACGCCACGCCTGCATCCAAGTCTGATATCTACCTATAATATTTCCATCCAGATTATGTACGGCAGATGCTGAATTCAATCGATATATGTACATGGGTTTTGTGTAAAAAGCCATTTTGTTACATAAACATTCTACTTCAACTTTAAAAATTTCATCCTCATTGTATTTCAAATTAGGCAAAAATTTTATTTTCTTTTCCTTCAAGAAGCTATTTTTAAAAAAAAGACAGCCAAGATGTCTTTTGCCATGTGCCCAAACTGCATCTAATCCTCCACTCAGTTCTTCGTTTCCTTTATTATTAATTACTAAGACTTCCCATATCTAAAATGGGCTTCGCACCTTGAAAATTCAATATTT
>NZ_JBKSWG010000014.1:0-72273 GCF_047234585.1 Sellimonas sp.
GTTTTTCATAATTCCACATAATCAGCATCCTCCTTCCTGCCATGGCCACGGCTCGTTGACCCAGTTCCAACGGTCACATGCGGAAGCATCCACAGTGTCTATGGTCAGAGGGCCATAGCATGTGGCATATTCTTTCAAAGCCTTTACCCGTTTTTCTTTGTATTCGTGGAAATAGGCAAGAGCTTCCGTGTCCTCAGGATGGGTATTCAGGTAAAGCTGGATATCGTTAACGGCAAAACTTACGGTGTTAATATGGTTCAAGAGGTCTTTGCGGGAAGAAAATTCTTTCATGAGCGGCAGCCTCCTTTCCCAAGAAACGGTTTGTCAAGTTCTTCAAAAATCGTACCGCGAACAAAGGCTTTGCAGACCGGGTATGGTGCGGCAAATTTCTGCCAAGGTACGTAAGCCATTGCTACCGGAAATTCTTTTCTCAATTCTTCTGTACAGGATTTTTTTTGACAGCAGCCGGCAGGATTCTGATTTTGATACGGAGAACGCATCGGAGGGCGCTGGTAATAATTCTGCATAAGAAAACTCCTTTCATCAGTTTCTAAGATTATCATATGGGAAAATAGCGGGAAGGTTACAAGGCAATTACAAGGTTGTGGGTTGTTTTTCAAGGATAATCCGGCTATAATAAAACCATTATCGAAACAGACAGGGGAGTGTAGAAGAATGAACGGACGCCAGAAAGCAAGAAGACAAATACGGTTCCAGAGATCTTCCAGAACGGGGACGCAATACCAATATTTTGATTACGTACTTATGGCTGTACTGCTCTTTCTTGTTTGCTTTGGGCTTGTCATGCTGTATAGTACCAGTTCATATGACGCCCAGGTAAACATGGGAGGAGATGCTGCTTTCTATTTTAAGAGACAGATTCTATTCAGCAGTGTCAGTCTGGTGGGGATGTATTTTGTGACAAAGATCGATTACCATATTTATGCAAAGTTTGCAAAGGCTATTTACTTTGCTTCGCTCATTCTCATGGCACTTGTAAAGACGCCTCTTGGACTTGAACGAAATGGGGCAAGACGGTGGTTAAGGCTGCCGTTTGACCAGCAGCTTCAGCCGGCAGAATTCACGAAGGTTGCAGTCATCATTTTTATCCCTTTTGTCATATGTGCCATCGGCAAAAAAGCATACACAAAAAAAGGAATGATCAATGTCCTGACATGGGGAGTTATCGCAGCAGCGGGAGTATTTTTTCTCACAGACAATCTGAGCACAGCCATCATTGTCATGGGGATTACATGTATTGTATTTTTTGTCGTATATCCGAAGTCAAAAAAAATTGCCATTGCGTTTGGGATTCTGGTAGTAGGAGGATTGATAGCAGGACAGATTATTGGCCGGCTTCTGGAATCCAGCGGCAACTTCCGGCTTCAGAGGATCCTGTCATGGGTGGACCCGGAAAAATACGCGCAAAGTGGTGCGTTCCAGACGATGCAGGGACTGCTGGCTATCGGAAGCGGAGGACTTTTTGGAAAAGGGCTTGGCAGCAGTGCCCAGAAAATGATTATTCCAGAACCGCAGAATGATATGATTTTATCTGTCATCTGTGAAGAGCTTGGGATTTTTGGTTTGATCGTCGTCCTTGTGCTTTTTGGAATGCTTTTGTACCGGCTGATGTTTATTGCGCAGAACGCACCGGATCTCTACGGTTCTCTGATAGCTACCGGAATCTTTGCACATATCGCGATTCAGGTCGTTCTGAATGTGGCAGTTGTATTGAATGTTATTCCAACGACTGGGATCACGCTTCCTTTTATCAGTTATGGAGGAACATCTGTTGTATTTTTGATGGGAGAAATGGGGATCGCACTGAACATATCACGGCAAATCCGATTTCAGTCATAAAATCCTTTCTTTTCCGCAAGATTTGTGTTAAGATAAAGAAGTAGTATTAAAAACTACATATAATAGAAATAAACAACACACAATATCATGTGGGAGGAATAGATATGAGCTATAAAGTGATAGTTGACAGCTGCGGAGAACTGACTCAGAATATGAAGAAAACCGGAAGATTTTTTACCGCACCGCTTGTTCTGGAAGTGGACGGACATCAGATCGTCGATGACGAGAGTTTTGATCAGGCAGATTTTCTTCGGAGAGTGGCAAAAAGCAGTGAGTGTCCGAAATCATCCTGTCCGTCTCCGGAATCGTATATGGAAGCATTCAGAGGCGAGGAAGATCATGTCTATGCTGTAACACTTTCTGCCGAATTGAGTGGATCGTACAACAGTGCCGTGCTGGGAAAGAATCTGTATTATGAAGAGTACGGAGAAAAAAAGATTTATGTTTTTAATTCCCGTTCTGCTTCCGTGGGAGAGACATTGATCGCACAGAAGATTGCAGAATGCGAAGAGAAAGGGATGTCTTTCCAAGAGGTTATCGATACAGTCGAAGCTTATATCGACGGCCAAAATACGTATTTTGTGCTGGAATCACTGGAGACACTCAGAAAGAATGGACGACTTACAGGATTGAAGGCACTGGCGGCCACGGTCTTAAATATCAAACCGGTTATGGGAGCTACAAAGCAGGGAGTCATCATCCAGCACGGGCAGGCAAGAGGAATCAAAAAAGCGCTTGTGAAGATGGTAGATAAGGTAGTCGAGGAGCTGAAAAATCCAGAGGAAAAGGTACTTGCCATCTCACACTGTAATTGCCGGGAACGGGCAGAAGGGGTAAAAAAGATGCTTCTTGAAAAAGTAAATGTAAAAGAGATCATTATCCTTGACACAAGAGGAGTAAGCAGTCTCTACGCCAATGACGGGGGTGTCATCATCGCTGTCTAGATAAAGAAGTGTGTCGGAAGTGTGAAAAAAGGCTCTTTTTCTTGTATTTCATCGGGCAGTGTGGTATGATAAGTACCAGTCGAGTGCAAAAGGAGTTAGAGAATATGAGCCAGGCAAAAGTAGATTCCTATAAAAAATATAAAGGACAGATCCAGAAGCAGCAGAAGAGAAAAAAGTTTTTTAATTATCTGAAGCTTGCTGTCGCTCTGATCATCATTGCTCTGATCATCGTATGGATTGGTTACTCTGCATATGAGAAGATTGAAGAGAGCCGTCCGAGAGAAGAAGTGACAGTAGATTATACAGCATTTGATGAGTATCTCCAGGGCTTAAGTCAGGAGTAAATATTGTCGAAAAAACGGGAGAGATTGCGTGTTATACGCAGTCTCTTTTTTTTTCGCTTTTTTCCACCCTTAAAAAAATCTTAAATTCCAAAAAGGGCTTGAAATGACGAGGGAAGTGGGTTACAATGGTTTCAAGTGGTAGAAAGTGGAGAAAAGTGGTACGAAATGGTTTGAAAGAATCATGCCATTTTAAGAGAAGGTGATTCCTGATGTTAAACGGAGAATTCAATCACAGTATTGACGCAAAAGGCAGGTTGATCATTCCTTCAAAATTTCGCGAAAGTCTGGGAGAACATTTTGTGATAACGAAGGGGATGGATGGCTGCTTATTTGTGTATCCGGATAACGAATGGAGTGCTTTTGAAGAAAAACTCAGAAACTTGCCACTTACAAACAAAAAAGCCCGAGACTTTAAACGCTTTTTTCTTGGAAGCGCAGTTGACGGGGAACTCGACAAACAGGGTCGGGTACTTATCTCTTCTGCCCTTAGAGCATATGCCGGATTGGAAAAGGAAGTCGTTCTGGCAGGTGTCCTGGATAAAATAGAGATTTGGGACAAAAAGGCCTGGGATAAACATAATGCTGAAGTCGAGATGGATATCGAAGATATCGCAAGTGACATGGAAGAATTGGGCCTTAGCATTTAACAATGACACAAATGGAGGGAACCATGACATTTGAGCATAAGTCAGTATTATTGGAAGAGGTCGTAGATGGTCTGAACATCAAGCCAGACGGCATTTACGTAGATGGAACGCTTGGTGGAGGCGGACATGCTTATGAAGTGTGTAAGCGGTTAAACAACAAGGGGAGTTTTATCGGAATAGACCAGGATGAGGCGGCTATCGAGGCTGCCGGAATCCGATTACGTGACTTCGGGGAGAGAGTTACAATAGTCAGGAGCAACTATTGTGATATGAAGTTGCGGCTCCGGGAATCAGGCATTGACAAAGTAGATGGGATCGTCCTTGATCTGGGCGTATCTTCCTATCAGCTGGATACGGCGGAACGGGGATTCTCATATACAAAGGATGCGCCGTTGGATATGCGCATGGACACGCGTCAGACGATGACGGCGGCTGACATTGTCAATGGATATGGTGAGATGGACCTTTTTCGTATCATCCGTGATTACGGCGAAGACCGTTTTGCAAAGAATATAGCAAAACATATTGTGGCAGAACGGGAAAAAGGTCCGGTTAAAACCACCTTACAGCTTAGTGAAATCATAAAAAGTGCCATTCCGATGAAATATCAGAAAATGTCTGGGCATCCTGCGAAAAGAACCTTTCAGGCAATCCGGATTGAATTGAATCAGGAGCTGACTGTTCTTCGGGAATCGTTGGATGACATGATTGATATGTTAAATACAGGCGGACGGATCTGTATCATTACGTTCCATTCGCTGGAAGATAGGATTGTAAAAGAAGCATTCAGAAGAAATGAGAATCCATGCACATGTCCGAGCCATTTCCCGGTCTGTGTGTGCGGAAAAAAATCCAAAGGGAAGATTATTACCAGAAAACCGATACTGCCGGGCGAAAAAGAATTGGCGGAAAACAGCCGTTCCAAGAGTGCAAAACTTCGCATTTTTGAACATATTTAGGAGATATGCGGGGAAAGAACGACGAAGCTCGCAAAGGAAATGAGGTAACGCGTATGATAGAAAGAGAAAAAAGAAGAACAGCAAACATACGCGGACAGTTGTATGTTTATGATGGCAATACGATAAAGCAGGGGCAGGCGATACCGGAGGTAGATATTCCGGCAGCCCCAAAAAAGCAAGAGAAGAAGGTAAGTAGACAAACGAGAAAAAATCAGAAAAGAGCAATGAAACTAGGATTTGGATATGTATCTTTCCTGGGGGCAGCCGCAGCGATTGCACTGTTCGTCTGTTTTCAGTATATAGGAGTACGTGCGGATCTTAGCAGACAGTCAAGGACTATTGAAAAGCTTCGGACGGATATATCGGAAATCCGTGAGAGTAATGCGTCAGAGTATAATTTTATCACAAATTCCATCACGTTAGAGACAATACGGAAGAGAGCAGAAGAACTTGGAATGGTGTATGCAGATCCTTCCCAGGTAGTTACATACCAGAGTCCGGGGGATGACTACATCAAAAAATATGAAAATATCCCTGAAGATGGGATTGTAGATGAGAATTAATGCAAAATTGAAAAGGTGAAGTGCATGGCTAAGAGGAAAAGAAAGGGCAGATATCAAAATCTTTACAGAAAATTTCCTAAAAAAATGCAGATTAAGCTGGTAGGAGTGTTTGCGGCAATCATACTGGCTTTTGTTTTTTTTGTGGGAAGGGCTGCATTTATCAATATCGTTAACGGAAAAGAATATAAAAAACAGGTAATGAGTCAAATCCGTAATACAGGCCAGACGATCCCATTTAAACGGGGAGATATACTGGACACCAATGGGACAAAGATAGCTACCAGTGAGAGGACGTATAACGTGGTTCTGGATGTGAAAGGGCTGTTGGAAACAAAGAAACAGTATAAAAATCAGATGATCGATGCGACTGTCGATGCACTGTGTGAAGCGTTCGGCCTTGAGGAGACACAGCTTAGAGAGCAGATTCAGGAGGAGAAAGAAAACAGATATCTGACACTGATCAAAAATGCTGGCTATGAAGAAGGGCAGGCATTTAAAAAGCTGGAGAACGAAAATAAAATGATCGGAGCGGTTACCCTGGAAGATACATATGTAAGAAAATATCCATACAGCACACTTGCATCGGACGTGATCGGATATACATCTTCCGGAAATGTGGGAACCATTGGACTGGAGGCATATTATAACGAAGAACTTAACGGGACAGACGGAAGAAAAACGGGATATCTGAATTCAGATTCAGACTCCGAAAATGTGATTCAGAATGCGGTGGACGGAAATAACATTGTCACGACCATCGATGTGAATCTGCAGGCCATTGTGGAAAAGCATATCAAAGAACTGAATGATCGGCTCAAAGACAATGCGTACGAAGGAGAAGGCACGAAAAATACAGCTGTCATCATGATGGATCCAAATACAGGAGCGATTCTCGCAGAGGCGAGCTATCCGAATTTTGACCTGAACAATCCGAGAGATCTCAGCCAGTACTATACAAATGAGGAGCTGGAGGCAATGTCCAAAGAAGAAAAGTTGGATGCTATGAATGCTCTCTGGCGGAATTTCTGCATCAGTGATACGTTCGAACCGGGTTCCACTATGAAGCCTTTCACGATGGCAGCAGGATTTGAGACTGGGAAACTGACCGGGAATGAGACTTTTGTATGTGGTGGGTCGTACAAGTACGATGGCGTGCCGCAGCCGGTAGCATGTATTGCTACAAGCGGACATGGAACACAGACGCTGAAACAGGTGCTTGAGAACTCCTGCAATGTCGGTATGATGGAAATCGCCGAAAAACTGGGGGCTGAAGATTTCAGCAGATATCAGCATATTTTCGGGTTTGGCGAATATACCGGGATCGATCTCCCAGGAGAAGGGGATACATCGAGCCTTCTCTATTCTCCGGAAAATATGAAACCGATCGACCTTGGAACAAACTCTTTCGGACAGAACTTCAATGTGACGATGACACAGCTTGCAGCAGGTTTCTGCTCTCTCATAAACGGCGGAAACTATTATGAGCCATATGTGGTAAAAGAGATTCAGGATGCCAACGGAGATGTAGTCTACACAAAGACGCCTGTTCTGGCAAAGAAGACAATATCAAAAGAGGCAGGCGAGATACTGAAAGATTATATGCTGGGTGTTGTAGAGGAAGGTAGCGGAAAATCCGCTCAAGTGGCTGGATATGCGATCGGCGGAAAGACAGGGACTGCCGAAAAACATCCACGAAGCGAGGGGAAGAACTTAAACTCCTTTATCGGATACGCACCTCAGGAGAATCCGGAGATCATGATCTATGTTGTTGTAGATGAACCAAATCTGGAACAGCAGGCAGCCAGCTATCTGGCTACCGGTCTTGCGGCCGATATCATGAAAGAAGCGTTCCCGTATCTTAACATTACGAAAACAGAACAAACGCAATAAAAAAGAATAACCTCACAAAAGGATTAATAATCTGTATTAATCGCTTCTGTGAGGTTTTTTGTATGAAGAACAAAACATACAATAAAAGAAAAATCTGTATTGTATTTGCGCTGGCAGTCATCATGATCGTGGGGCTGATTGGAAGGCTTTGTTATCTTATGATTTTTGAAGCGGAATATTATCAGAAAAAAGCGGAGGCTCTCCACGAAAGAGAAAGAGATATTAAGGCGGCAAGAGGAGAGATTGTAGACAGAAACGGGAAAGTGTTAGCGACTAACAGGACGGTGTGTACGGTGTCTGTCATACACAGTCAGATCAAAGAGCCCGAGAAGGTCATAAAATTACTCTCGGATACACTTGGGATGGAAGAGAAAGAAGTAAGGAAAAGAGTGGAAAAAGTATCTTCCATGGAGCGGGTAAAAACGAATGTGGATAAGGAAACAGGAGACAAAATCCGGGAGATGGAGCTTGAAGGGGTAAAAGTCGATGAGGATTTCAAAAGGTATTATCCGTATGAAGAACTGGCAAGTAAGGTTCTGGGATTTACAGGGGGAGATAATCAGGGGATCATAGGGCTGGAAGTAAAATATGAAGATTACCTGAAAGGAGAGAATGGAAAGATCCTGGCTACGACAGACGCCAGAGGGATTGAACTTCCAGACATTGCGGAAGACCGGATTGAGCCCCGGGCAGGGAACACGCTCCGGATTAGTCTGGACTATAATATACAGGAATACGCTCAGCAGATGGCACAGAAAGTTATGGAAGAAAAGCAGGCAGACAAAGTGGCAATCCTTCTGATGAATCCGCAGAACGGAGAAATACTGGCTATGGTTAATTATCCGGAATTCAATTTAAATGAGCCGTTTGAGCTGAACACAGGAGGCGATGTGCAGATGGATGATGAAAAAAAGCAGGAACTTCTCAACCAAATGTGGAGAAACGGGTGTATCAACGATACATATGAACCCGGTTCTGTTTTTAAGATCATTACAGCAAGCGCCAGCCTGGAGGAGGGAGTTGTGGAGACGGACGACCAATTTTTCTGCCCTGGATATAAGATCGTGGAAGACCGCAGAATCCGCTGCCATAAAGCAGGAGGACACGGAAGCGAGACTTTTGTTCAAGGGGTTCAAAATTCCTGCAACCCGGTGTTTATGGAGGTTGGGCAAAGGCTTGGATCGGAACGGTTTTGTGATTATTTTGAACAGTTTGGCCTCATGGAAAAGACAGGGGTGGATCTGCCGGGGGAGGCAGGAACTATCATGCACCGAAGAGAAGACATTGGGGAAGTAGAGCTTGCAACCATGTCATTTGGACAGTCTTTTCAGGTTACGCCAATCCAGATGGCAGCTACGGTAAGTTCTCTCATTAATGGCGGAAAACGGATTACTCCTCATTTTGGTATGGAGGTAAAGAGTGCAGAAACAGGTAAGACGATAAAAGAATTTCCTTATAAAAAAGAAGAACGGATCGTGTCAGAAGAGACATCCGAGACAATGCAGAAAATTTTGGAAAGCGTGGTATCGGAAGGATCCGGAAAGAATGGCTATATCGAAGGATACAAGATTGGGGGAAAGACAGCCACATCCCAGACACTGCCGAGAAGCGCCAACAAATATATCTCCTCGTTTCTGGGATTTGCCCCGGCAGATGATCCGCAGGTGCTGGGAATGTGTATCATTTACAATCCGCAGGGAATCTATTATGGAGGGACGATAGCAGCTCCGGTCATGAGGCAGATTTTTGATGCAGTTCTCCCGTATCTTGGGATTGAGAAGACCGGAAACGGCAGAAAGTGAAAAATAAGGGGGAATTTCTTGTAAACAAAGCTTAAATACGGTATAATTGTACGCAGGCATTGTGCCTGTTTAGAAACAGAAGGATGAAGAGGTGTGGATATGGATTATACGTTTGTAATTCCGGTACTGGTAGCCTTTGGGTTAAGTGTTGTCATGGGACCGATTGTGATTCCGATACTCAGGAAGATGAAGATGAAACAGACTGAACGGGTAGAAGGGGTGGAGTCTCATCTGAAGAAAGCAGGGACGCCGACGATGGGGGGTGTCATGATACTTGCTTCGATCGTGATCACGTCTCTGCTCTATGTGAAAGATTATCCCAAAATTATCCCGATCCTGTTTGTGACACTTGGATTCGGACTCATCGGATTTCTGGATGATTATCTGAAGGTTGTGATGAAGCGTTCAGATGGACTTTATCCAAAGCAGAAATTTGCGCTTCAGATCGTAGTAACGGCAATTTTTGCCTATTATCTTGTGAAAGTGACGAATATTCCGCTTACACTTTTGATACCATTTTCAGGAGGAAAATACTGGGATATTGGTTGGGTAGCGATACCGCTGCTTTTTGTGGCCGTGATCGGTACGGTAAATGGAGTCAATTTCACAGACGGACTGGACGGACTTGCATCCAGTGTGACAGTTCTCGTAGCAACATTTTTTACTGTGGTAGCTGTTGGGACGAAGAGCGGGATTGAGCCAATCACATGCGCAGTTGTAGGAGCTTTGCTTGGGTTTCTTCTATTTAATGTATACCCGGCCAGTGTCTTTATGGGGGACACAGGTTCTCTGGCACTGGGAGGTTTTGTGGCGTCCACTGCATATATGCTGCAGATGCCGATTTTTATTATCATTGTAGGGCTTGTCTATCTTGTGGAAGTGGCCTCTGTTATGATACAGGTTACTTATTTTAAAAAGACAGGCGGCAAAAGAATCTTTAAAATGGCTCCTATCCATCATCATTTTGAACTGTGTGGATGGTCGGAGACGAGAGTAGTCGCAGTGTTTTCCATTGTGACCGCAATCTTATGTCTGATTGCTTTGATGGCGATCTAAGGTACGAAAGGACGGAGACGAAATGTTTGAATTTAAAGGAAAGACGGTACTTGTGTTCGGTTCTGGGAAAAGCGGGATCGGTGCGGCAACACTTTTGGACGCGAAAGGTGCCGCCACGATATTATATGACGGAAATGAGAATCTGAATGCGAAGGACATCAAAGAGCGTCTTCCGGAGTATGCAAAGACACAGATTCTCCTGGGAGAACTCCCGGAAGAAGTGATGGATACGCTGGATCTTGTTGTTATGAGTCCCGGAGTTCCGACGGACCTT
Source organism: Sellimonas sp. (assembly GCF_047234585.1). NCBI lineage: Bacteria > Bacillati > Bacillota > Clostridia > Lachnospirales > Lachnospiraceae > Sellimonas > Sellimonas sp. Next base: position 10,340 of record NZ_JBKSWG010000014.1, read on the forward strand.
GCGGTTGTTGAAAAGATGCGAGCAAGGAATATTCCGATCTGGGGCGAAGTGGAGCTTGCGTACTGCTGCGGAAAGGGAGATGTGCTTGCGATCACAGGTACCAATGGAAAGACGACGACAACGACACTTCTGGGCGAGATCATGAAAGCGTATGCAGACGAAGTGTATGTAGTGGGTAATATCGGGAACCCATACACGCTGGAAGCTATGAAGATGACGGAAAAGGCAATAACCGTTGCGGAGATCAGCAGTTTTCAGCTTGAGACGATCCATAGTTTCCGCCCGAAAGTGAGTGCTATATTGAATATCACGCCGGATCATTTGAACCGGCACCATACGATGGAAAATTATATCGCGGCAAAAAAAGCGATTGCATCCAACCAGACAGAGCAGGAAGCGTGTGTGCTGAATTATGAGGATGAAGTTCTGCGTGAGTTTGGGAAAAATCTGAGTGCAAAACCGTTCTTTTTCAGCAGCAAGCGAGAACTGGAAGAAGGAATCTATCTGAAAGATGGAGCCATCGTATATCGGAACCCTGAAACGGTCAAAGTGTGCGATGTACAGGAACTGAAACTGCTCGGAATACACAACTACGAAAATGTGATGGCTGCTGTAGCTATGGCGGCTCTCTACGGGGTACCGATGGAAACTATCCGCGTTGTCATCCGCAATTTCCAGGGTGTGGAACACCGGATTGAGTATGTGACAGAAAAATACGGGGTAGCTTACTACAATGATTCCAAAGGAACCAATCCGGATGCCGCGATCCGTGGAATCTGTGCGATGAATCGCCCGACTGTACTCATCGGAGGAGGATACGATAAGCAGTCGGAGTACAAAGAGTGGATTGAAAGTTTTCAGGGAAAAGTGAAAAAGCTGATTCTCATCGGGGAGACAAGACAGAAGATCGCAGAAGATGCCAAAGCATGTGGATTTTATGACTTTATCTTTGCAGATACCTTCGAGGAGGCGGTAAAGATGGCAAGTGAGATCGCAGAGTCCGGCGATGCCGTTTTGCTTTCTCCGGCATGTGCAAGCTGGGGCATGTTTAAGAATTATGAAGAACGGGGAGAGAAATTCAAAGAATTAGTAAAATCTCTGTAAGGAGTGGATAGAGTGGAACAAGAGGAAAGACGGAGCCAGGGAAAGACTGACAAAGTTCTCCTGGTCATAGTTTTCTTACTTGTGATAACAGGACTTGTCATCCTTTACAGTACAAGTGCCTATAATGGCAAGACAAAATTCGGCGACTCCTTTTACTATTTGAAAAAACAGCTGTTTGCCACATCACTCGGACTGGCAGGAATGTACGCAGTGGCAAAAACAGATTACCATATGTGGGAAAAACTGGCAGTGCCGGCATACATCGGAGCAGTGTTGCTCTGTGTGGCCGTAATGCTTGTCGGAGATGAATACAACGGATCCAAGAGATGGCTTTCTCTGGGTCCGTTTTCCTTTCAGCCGTCTGAGTATGCCAAAATTGCGCTGATCATCTTTCTTTCATGGATCGTAACGAAAAACGTAAAGAAGATAGGAAAGCTTGGCACACTTCTGAAAATCATGCTTTGGGTACTGCCGGTTGTGGGACTTGTGGGGGCAAGTAACCTCAGTACCGCAGTGATTATCCTTGGGATTGCTGTGATACTGATATTTGCGGCCAGTCCTAAATATGCCCAGTTTGTGTGGATGGCTGTACTTGGATGTGGATTTATGGGAATCTTTCTGGCACTGGAAAGCTACCGCCTGGAGCGGATTGCTATCTGGCAGAACCCGGAAAAGTACGAAAAAGGGTATCAGACACTCCAGGGACTTTATGCTATCGGTTCAGGAGGGCTTTTTGGAAAAGGGCTCGGAAGCAGTATACAGAAACTGGGATTTGTACCTGAGGCGCAAAATGACATGATATTTTCTATTATATGTGAAGAATTAGGTCTTGTAGGCGCCTCCTTTATTGTCATTTTGTTTCTTTTGCTCATATGGCGTTTCTTTGTGATCTCCACCCATGCGAAAGATCTGTTCGGCGCCCTTATTGCGGCGGGAGCTATGGCGCATATGATGATCCAGGTCATTTTGAATATTGCTGTTGTGACCAATACGATCCCGAATACTGGGATCACACTGCCGTTTATCAGCTACGGAGGTACTTCTGTTGTGTTTCTTCTCGTGGAAATGGGGCTTGTATTCAGTGTAGCCAGTTGGTAAAATAAGAGTTATCATTGGTCTACAATGTACAATATGGATGTAAAACAGTACAAAATAAGGAGGAACAGCCATGAGCGATCGTATCGCACAGAGGGACGGGACGAGGAAAAGACTGAAAAAAGCCCGGAGAAAACAGCTTTTGATAAGACTTGGAACCGCCGTTGGAGTGGTGGCTCTTTTGATTGCCCTGGCACTGATTTTTCAGGTCAGGACGATCCATATTACAGGAAATTCATTTCTTACGAAAGAAGAAATACTGCAGTATATAGAGAAGCAGGGGGGAGCAGACAATTCCCTGATTCTTCTTGCCAGGACCAAATTTGGATCATTTCCGGTTCCGGATACGGCAGAGTCGATACAGTTTACCATGAAAAATCCGTGGACGATCCAGGTAAAGGTGACAGAGAAGACGCCTATCGGCTATGTGGAATCAGATGGAAAATATGTGTATTTTGATGAGGAAGGATATGTTCTTGGAATACTGGAGGAACTAAGGGAAGACGTCACAAAGATTGAAGGACTGGATGTAAAGAAGGCGTCCAAGGGAAAAAAACTTTCGGTAAAAGATGACGCTGTGTTCGGATATCTTGTCCAGGTAATCGACCTTCTGGAAAGGAAAGAGCTCGCCAGTGACAGGATTCTCTGTGACGGGGAAAATATCACACTGTATTTTGGAGAAATCTGCGTTGAGCTTGGGAGCGGGAATCCGGAGGAAAAAATAGCACAACTTCCAACGATACTTCCTATGCTGGAAGGACAAAAAGGGACGCTTCATCTCGAACATTTTGGAGATAGTACAGACACGATCAGCTTTGAAAAAAAGTAGAAAATTCGTAAAAATTCTATTGAAATTTGCTGTGAAAGACTATATTATATTGTATATATGGCAGAAATATATATACTTGTGGGTGTATAAATAATAAAGCATGACAAAGGAGGAGACACTCTTGTTAGAAATCAAGACAAATGAATCAGAAGCTGCAGCAAAAATTATCGTTGTTGGTGTAGGCGGAGGCGGTAATAATGCTGTAAACCGTATGATAGATGAACAGATTGCCGGAGTAGAGTTTATTGCGATCAATACTGATAAGCAGGCACTTCAATACTGCAAAGCACCAACACTGATGCAGATTGGAGACAAGATCACAAAAGGTCTTGGCGCTGGAGCAAAGCCGGAAGTTGGGGAAAAAGCAGCAGAAGAAAGTGCAGACGAGATTGCATCCGCATTGAAAGGTGCAGACATGGTGTTTGTCACATGCGGTATGGGAGGCGGAACAGGGACAGGAGCGACGCCGGTTGTAGCACGTATTGCAAAAGAACAGGGTTCTCTTACAGTAGGTGTTGTTACAAAACCGTTCCGTTTTGAATCCAGGACACGTATGAACAATGCACTTGCAGGAATTGAAAAATTAAAGGAAAATGTAGACACACTTATTGTGATCCCGAATGATAAACTGCTTGAAGTTGTCGATAGAAGGACAACAATGCCGGATGCTCTGAAGAAAGCGGATGAAGTTCTTCAGCAGGGTATCCAGGGTATCACAGACTTGATCAATGTACCGTCACTGATCAACCTTGACTTTGCAGACATCCAGACTGTCATGACAGATAAGGGTATCGCTCACATCGGTATCGGTCACGGAAGAGGAGATGACAAGGCGCTGGAGGCAGTAAAACAGGCTGTTGCAAGCCCGCTGCTTGAAACGACGATTTCCGGTGCTTCTCATGTGATTATCAATATTTCCGGAGATATCACTTTGATGGATGCAAGCGATGCAGCAGAATATGTACAGGAACTTGCAGGAGAAGAGGCAAACATTATCTTCGGTGCGATGTACGATGAATCAAGAACGGATGAGGCTACTATCACAGTCATTGCGACAGGGTTACATAATGCGGAGAATTCCGGATCCAGACTGAAATCCAGAATAGAAAGCGCAAAACAGAACAGTTCTATGTTTGCGGAGACAAACGAGACACATTCCCAGGCATCTTCTCCGAAGACAGACATGGGAAGAGTAACACGCATGCCACAGCAGCCAAGAACTGCAAGAACATCTGACAATATCACACGGACAGTACCGACACAGACAACTTCCCAGACAGCGACAGGAGGAAGGGTAAAAGAGCAGTCCATCAAGATTCCAGATTTCTTCAAGAGATAGATAAAAAAGAAAAGTGAAATTATTTAGGCGTGCCCGCCAAAAGTGGGCGCGCTTTTTTGTTGTCTTAAATCAGAGATTCTCTTTTTTCTGTATAGACGAACTTCCTCTGAGACATTCTAAATGTGAAAAGGAGCAGATTTTATGGAGGATATCAATTATGAAGGAAATAAAAGAAGATGCGGTCCGGATTTCAAGAAAAGCAAAGATCCTGATGGCGTTTGTTCTTTTGCTTGTCGTTTTGGCTGGTGCATTTACGTATTTTCATTTTCAGAGAAGAATATTGTCAGCGGTTAAACAACAGGCAGACTATACACTGCAAAATGTGAGCATACAAAATGCCAAGCTTGTGGAGACCAGGTTTTATGATCTGAAGAATCTGCTCCGCTCCATTGCTGAAGAAATCGGAAGGACAGAAAACGAAAATACGGAAAGTATCGTGGATACATTGAAAAGTTATGCCCGGCATATGGGAATGTACAATATGGGGATCATTGACAGAGAAGGAATGTGCCGTACAACAAAAGGAGAAGTGCTTGATTTGAGCGGACAAGCTTACTTTAAGGAAAACATGGAAGGCAAGGAGGTTGTGACAGATAAACGCCTTTCCCAGGGAGGGAAAGAAGAAGGCCATATTTTTACTGTGCCGGTACGAAAAGATGGAGAGGTAAAGATGGTTGTTTCTGCGGTCTACCGTGCTTCGGACTTTTTACGCCTCATAAATATTCAGTCTTTTGACGGAAAAGGCGGAAGCCTTATCCTGACGGAAGAAACGGATAACGGAGAAACCAAAGAGGGAACATTGTTTCGGTTTCAGAAGGGAAAAGAGTCCTATATGGCTTGTGAGCATGACCTTTCGATCAACAACTGGAGACTGCTCTCATACGTACAGGAAGATTACCTGTATCGGCACACAAAGACTCTGAAGGAAAATATATTTGTGCTTGTCTTGCTTTTGTATTTACTTCTCGTAGTGGTTTCTGTCATGTATATGACAGTATATCAGAAATTTCAGAAAAGGATTCTGGATATCGTATTTCGGGACAGACTGCTGGGAGAGTGGAATTATCGTTATTTTCGGCAGCAGTTTAGCAAATTGAGCAGTGAGGATAAGAAGGACAGGTATCTGGTCAATTTTGATGTGGACAAATTCAAGATGATGAATCTTCTGTATGGAAAAGAAAAAAGCGATGATGTTCTGAGAAAGATTTATCAGATTTTCCGGAATACATTGCCGGAGGAAGCACTTTATCGCTATCACAGCGATATATTTGTGGCTGTCATAAAAGGAAATAAAAAAGAAGAAGTATGCTGTAAACTGGAATGTTTTTGGAAAAAAGTGCAAAAAGAGATGGATGAAGGAAGGATTGTACAGTGTACAATGTCGTTTGGTATTTGTCCACTCTGTGAATTTGGGGATATTGGGATCATCTACAGCAACGCAGTTTTAGCAAAGCACAAAGCAAAAAGGAGTATAACTGAAAAATATAGTTTCTATGAAGATGTGGTAAAAGAAGAGATTGAATCCAAAAATATTGAGATGGATTTTAAGGAAGCGCTGAAGGAAAAACAATTCCACGTAGTCTATCAACCCCAAGTGGATATGCGCACAGGCATGATTTGTGGTGCCGAGGCCCTTGTGCGATGGAAGAAAAAGGATGGCACCCAGGTTTCTCCGGCAAAATTCATTCCGGTTTTCGAGGCGACAGGACAGATTGTGGAGCTAGATGAGGAGGTTGTCCGTCTCGTCTGCGCTGATATCTGCGAGGCAAAAAATCAAGGACTTTCTATGGGAATTGTATCGGTAAATCTTTCCAAACTCCACATTATAAAAGAAGGAATTGCTGACAGGATCAGTCAACTGACAAAATTATATGGGGTAGATGCGGCGGAACTATCTTTTGAAATTACGGAAAGTGCTGAAAAATGCCATGGTAAGAAAGAGATGGACAAACTGGTTGACAGCCTGCACCAAATGGGATTTCAGGTGGAAATGGACGACTACGGGACAGGAAGTTCGACTTTACAGTCGCTTGCGGATACACATTTCGATGTTCTGAAACTCGACAGGTCTTTTGTAAACCTGATTGGTATAAGAAAAATGAATATCATTTTGCAGTCTACGATCAGGATGGCAAAGGAGCTTCGGATGATAGTTGTGGCGGAAGGTGTTGAGACGAAGGAGCAGGCTTGCTTTTTGGTGCGTAATCATTGTTTCATAGCTCAGGGATATTACTTTTACCGGCCTCTTTCTAAAGAACAGTATTTGGAAAAGCGAAAAAAGCAGACGTGGAAGGAACACGAAGAGAACTGACAGGAGGTAAAATTTATGAAAAAATTATATCGAAGACTGGCCATCATCCTTCTGTTTTCCACAGTCCTGATTCTTCTATTTTTTACGATAAGCCTGTATGAGAGGAGCAGAAGAGGAAACTATCAGTATTTGAGCCAACTTTTGGGAAGTGTAGAGACGAATATCCGCAATGCATCGAATGAGTATGAAGAGCGTCTGGAACTTTTAAAAGATGATTACCTCAATCGTGCTCTGGCCGTAGAATATATCCTTTCCAGTGATTCCCAGATGATTTCCGACCGTGGGCTTGATATAGTAAAAGGGCTCATGGAAATCAAGTCCATAAGCGTATATGATAGTTCGGGAAAAATGATAGGCAGTACAGAAGATAGTATGAAGGAGAGAAGCGCAAAACAGGTAAAATCGGAGGAATTTTGGCAGGAAAAAGACGGAAAGCCCTACCATATTCACATTGATCAGGCAGAATTTGACACAATCCCCTCTTCTTTCTACGTCATCGTGCAATCAGATTCCCCATATTTTTCATTCGTACGGATTGATATGGATACAGAAAATCTGGAGTTTTTAAGCCGAAAGGAACTGATTGAGAAGACACTTAAGCAGGCGACGACAGAATATGATACAAGTGTCATTGCTATTGGAAGAGACAGCGGAAAGATCGTGGGAATGACAAAAAACAATCAGCAGGTAATCAGGATCAGTGGAGGAGAAAATGCGAAAGATCTGCTTTCACTCCTGGAATCGTTGGAGGAAGATAAACCCATTCTTCTGCGGATCAATGGAAAGTACCAGAGAACGGTCATCACAAAACAGGAAGGAATGTTTCTTGCCGCATTTACCGATTTAAGTCAGCTGTACGGCGATATTGCATGGACTTTTTTTGAAGGTCTTATTGGAATCGGCACGATCAGCGTTCTTACGATTGTGATCGTGAGAGTTTATTTGAAAAAATATTTGTTTGGACATTTTGAACTCGTAAAGACGAGTATCCGGGGAATACTGGAAGGTGGAAATGATACGGATATCGAGGAGGCTGGCATACCGGAACTGAAGGCTCTTGTGGAGACGATACTGGAGCTGGAAAAAGGATATATCAGTAAGTCGGAAGGCATCAGCCGAATGGAAGATCAGCTTTCCGTCGCTCAAAGTGAGGCAAAATCCGACAGGCTGACCGGACTTTACAACCGAAATGGTTTTGAACGCCATGTGGAGGAATATCTGCTGCAGCCGAATCCGTCAGGGGTACTTGTACTTTTTGATCTGGACAATTTTAAGCGTGTCAACGATATGGAAGGACATCCGGAAGGCGACAGGATATTGGAACGGTTTGCTGAATGTTTGAGCGCAGGGTTTCGCAAGACAGACTGTATCGCGAGACTTGGTGGGGATGAGTTTATCGTACTCGTGCAGAACCGGGTATCCCAAGGGATATTGGAAGATAAATTTGAAGGAATCCTGACGTCTGTGAGGGCTGCGCTTGGAAATTATTATGCAAAATATGGGGTGTCGGTCAGTATCGGTGCCGTACCTGTAGATGGAACGATAAAAAGCTATGAAAAACTGTACCGCTGTGCGGATACGGCTTTGTATATTGCAAAACATCTCGGGAAAGACCGGTTTTATGTCAATTACAAAAAGATTTCGTGTATGAAAAGAAAATGCATTCAGTGCAGAAAGGACTGTCCAAGAAGTAAAGTGTTGGAGCTGAAAAATGAGAAAAAAGCAGAAGAGGAGTAGGAAAATGGAAGGAATTTATATCATCATACCGGCTCTGGAACCGGAGGAGAGACTGTGCAGTTACGTTTCTGAGCTTTGCAGGAAAATACAGGGACATATCATTGTAGTGGATGACGGATCAGGAGACAGGTATCAGCCGATTTTTGACAGGATTCGGGCAAAGCAAAAATGTACGGTACTAACTCACAGCGAAAACAAGGGAAAAGGAAGAGCGCTGAAGACAGCCTTTGGTTACGTAAAAGAAAAAGGCGGTAAGGGGAGCAGAATCCTCTGTGTGGACAGTGACGGTCAACATGCAGCTGTGGATGTGTTCCGGATACTGGGAAAAATGTGTGACGAGCCGAAGGGAGTTATCCTTGGAGAGAGGGATTTTTCGCGTGGAGGAATTCCCTTTCGTTCCTGGATTGGAAACCGGGTGATCTCTCTTATGTTCTGGCTGGAAAGCGGTAAGTGGCTGCGGGATACACAGACTGGGCTGCGCGCCTTTGATGGAGAGTATCTGGATGTCATGCTGGAAGTGCCAGGTGAGCGGTTTGAATATGAGATGCAGGCACTGCTGACCTGTATCCGGGAGAAGATACCGATAAGGACAGAGAGAATCTGTACCATTTATGAGAACGGAAATGCAGGTTCCCATTTCCGTCCTATACGGGACAGTGTCCGTGTAGTAAAGGTATTGTGTCCTACGCTGTTTCGTTTTATCTTCTCTTCCATATTTTGTACCTTTCTGGATCTTTTATTGTTCTGTGTCAGTTTGCAGATATTGAAGAGGACATCCCTTGCGGTAGTTTTACAGATTACGGTTGCTACATATGTTGCAAGGGCCGGATCTGCAATGTCCAACTACATCTTAAACAGGATTGGAGTTTTTGGATGTAAAGACGAGGGGGCTTCTTTTCTGCGATATTTGTTGCTTTGCTTGTTTTTGGGAGCTGGTTCTGCGGCATTTGTGTCTGCAGTAACTACATTTTTCTCGGTAAATCCGGTTTGCGGGAAAATACTATGCGACACGATCCTTTTTTTCCTGTCCTATCGGATGCAGAAAAGCTGGGTATTTCAGAAAGGAACGAGGGGAAATAGATGAAGAAGGAGACCAAAAGAAAGCTCTTGTTTTTATGCACTATGGTATTTTCCGCCAATTATTTAATCTGGAGGTTTTTCTGTACGATTCCGTGGTCGGAGGGAAAGGTACAGGTGGCGGCAGGTATCCTTCTTGCAGCAGCAGAAGCTGTCACGATCCTTGGTATGTTTGAGTTGATGGTCAGCAAGATGGGGACGGAGGGGAGTGAACTGTGCCTACCGTCTTTACCGTACACAGAATATCCAGATGTGGATGTGCTGATCGCTACACATAATGAGCCGGCGCGTCTCCTGTACAAGACCGTCAACGCATGTACTTTCCTGGAATATCCGGATAAGAAGAAAGTCCACATTTACATCTGCGATGACGGAAACAGAGCCGAGATACGCAAGCTTGCCGAAAGTATGGGAGTCGGTTATCTGGGACTTTCGGACAATCGGCACGCAAAGTCCGGAAATTACAATCATGCCCTCTCAAAGACGGGCTCTCCTCTTGTTGCAACGTTCGATGCGGACATGATACCACGCAGGAAATTTCTTCTGAAGACAGTGCCTTATTTTTTCATTCCGGATAAAAAAATCGGACTTATTCAGACTCCTCAAAGTTTTTATAATCAGGATCTGTTTCAGTTCAATCTGTTTTCAGAGAAAGATATACCAAATGAACAGGACTTTTTTTCCAGAGAGATCAATATTATGAGAAATGCTTCCAACTCAGCCGCCTACACAGGAAGCAATACTGTGATTTCACGGGAAGCATTGCAAGAAATCGGCGGCTTTCCATATGGGACCATTACGGAGGATTTCGAGACAAGTCTGCGTATGCAAAAAGCCGGCTATATCACGTACGCCACATCCGAGGCGCTGGCTTCCGGACTTTCCACAACCACGGTAGAAAGCATGATTGCCCAGAGGAGACGCTGGGCCAGGGGAGTGATTCAAAGTATACGAAATACCAATGCGGTGTTCACGACAAAACTTTCTTTGGCAGGGAGGCTTTCCTATTTGAACGCATATCTGTACTGGTGGTCATTTTTTAACCGGATGGTATTCATCATGGCTCCCATCATGTTTGCCCTATTTGATATAAAGCTTGTGGAATGTGGATTCCTGGAATTATTATGTTTCTGGCTCCCATATTACCTGACTTACAATATGTCCGTAAGATATTTAAGCACCAATATAAGAAATATGCGTTGGAGTCAGGTTATTGATACGATTTTGGCCCCTTATCTGATTGTTCCGGTATTTCTCGAATCTATAGGCATCCGGCAGCAGAAATTTAGAGTTACGGAAAAGAGAAAAACAAGTGGGAGGACGACATCGGCTGCTTATATCATTCCTCACGGGATACTGATCGTTCTTACGCTGGCGGCCATTTTCCGATATGTGCACGGAAAATATGGTATGGCACTTGTATACAGCAGCGTTATTTTATTTTGGCTCTTCCACAATATGATTACCCTTGTCTATGCGGCATTTTTTATGCTTGGGAGGGATTCGAAAAGAAAATACGAACGGATCCGGGCAGAAGAAGAGGTCCGCATTGAAATACGGGGAGATGTATTGTACGGAAAAAGCGAAGATGTCTCAGAAGAAGGAATCGCGTTTCGCATGGAAAAGATGCGAAAAATAGCCTCTGGAGAACGATTCCGGATCCGTGTGAGGACAGAATTTTATGAGACGTCTCTGTCGGCCAGGCTGGTATACCAAAAAGAAACGGAAGGGGAATATCTGTATGCGGCGATGGTGGAGCCGGAAGAAGAAAAAAGCAGGAAAAACTGGATGCAGATCATTCATGACAGAGAACATTCCTTGCCAAAAGAGATCGATCCGTGGATGACTGTCTACGATGAAATAAGCCGAAATATCCGGATGCGGATGAAAGACTGGAAAAAAAATCAGGAGAAGGGGGTGCGATAAAATGGAATGGATAAAAGGAGCGGGATTTCTGTTATCATTTTTAGGGTATTTGTATATCGGACTTCAAAAACAGAAGAAAGAGACGTTCTTTGTTCCCATATCGGTTATTGCGGCTCTGGGACTTGTCTTGTATGCGGGAGCGCTTTTAGGGTTCCTTAAAACAACGGCCTCGATTTTGTATGTGGGAGGTTTGGGATGCTTTGGATGGCAGATGATACACGGAAAGGTCTGTCTGCCAAAATGGAATACATTTGGGGTTTGTTTTTTTGCCGGAACGATCGTTTTCGGAAGTTTGATCCTGAGCATGAGGCTTCTCCACTATGACAATTTTTCCCACTGGGCTTTGATAGTAAAATATTTGCTCTCTGTAGATGCGCTGCCGGAGGCAGACAGCGTACTTGTCTCCTTTCGCGATTATCCGCCTGGATGTTCACTTTTTATTTACTATGTGTGCCGCTTTCTCGGCCGCTCTCAGTCAGTCATGCTTCTTGCACAGAACAGCATTCTCTTTTCGTGTTTTCTGGCAGTATTCGGAATTGTCAGGGAAAAGAGGAGATTTCTTTGTTATTCTTTTCTTGGGATGGGGTGCTGCATGCTGTCGTATCTGAACCTGACAATACGGATCAACAATCTTTTGGTTGATTTCCTCCTTCCGCTTCTTTCCATGGCAGCGATGGCGGCTGTCTGGCGTTTTGGCGAACAATGTATGAGAGCGTCCGTGACTGTGGGGCTGATTCTTGGATTTACAGTCATCGTGAAAGATACAGGAATTCTGTTTGCTTTGGTTCCGCTTCTTTTTTATCTGTCTGTTTATTGGAAAAAGGAAAAACGAAGTGTAAAAACGGTCACTGCTTCCAGTCTTACAGCCGCTTTTTCCTTGCTCCCTTTTTTTTTGTGGCAGCTGCATGTGAATGAGCGTTTGGCCGGGGTAAACCGGAAGTTTGGCGCTTCTTTTGGGCAGCAGACGACAGGTGCAGTTCCGAAAAAGCTTTATGGACAGGTCATCCAAGAGTTTGTGGAAGAGGCGTTTGACTTGTCAGACCGGGCGTTTCAGGTGTTCGTATTATGTAATCTGGCCGCTGCTATAGCTATTATCCTTGTGAAGACTTTGCTGAAAAAGAAATGGAAACTTGGGAAAGTATTGATTTTTGCAGATATTCTGGTCCTGATATACTATTTGGGAATTTTATGGCTGTATCTGTATGACATGCCGGAGAAAGAAGCACTCAGACTGGCGGGATTTGAGCGATACGCCTGCAGTATCATGACCCTTTTTGCAGGGATTCTCCTCCTGTGTGCAGAACAGGATCTGGAGAACTCGTTTTCAGTGGGAATCGATGAAAGGGGCCCTTACCGGGCGTTTTTTTCCCCGGAGACGAAGCGATATTATCAATATGGTGTGCTTGCAACTCTTCTGATAGGAATCAATTTTTTGTATTCGGAATGGAATGGGCTTGTGTTTATCAGAGAGTCTTACACAACTTCTCTTCCTGGGATAATGGAATCTGTCACAGGAGACAGATGGTATGAGGGCAGTCAGGGAGATACGGGAACATATCTGATAGCTGCTTCAGATGAGAGCGGAAAGGTATCGGACTGGAGTGTACAGTATGTGGGAAGATATTTCCTCTATTCGGATAACGTGGATGTGACGGAACAGATTGATTCGGGGAATATTGAACAGATCGTGGACGCTTACGACTGTATCATAGTTCTGGATAGAGAGACGGTACAGCTTGGACGCAAGGATCCCGGATATGAGATTTTACAAGAACCTGGGATGTATCCGACGAAATCGATCGCGTCAGACTTCATGCCTTGAAAAAGCAAAAATACAGCAGACAAATCCGGAATGCAGAGAGTATTTCGGATTTTTTTGTCGAAAGAAAAATCATTTCTCTGTCAGCTTCTGACAAATTTTCAAAATCACATTTTTTATAATATGGGTTGTTCGCACAGAATCGATTTGGCAGCGAAAGGAAAAGAGGGTAAGACGTGTATTACGAAGTGTACATCGATCTGTTGTTCCTGATCAATTTTATGATGGACTATCTCCTTCTTCTTGCAGTCAGGAAGATAGCAGTCTTTGACTCGCCACGCGTACGGATTTTACCGGGGGCGCTTGTGGGAGCCTTTCTGACTTGCCTTACGGTGGCGGTCCCGCTCCCTGCTGTTGTAAAGATGGTCTGCTTTCATCTGCTTATAAACAGCGCTATGATTCTGACAGGGCTCCGCATCCGTTCCCTTCGACAATTTGTGCGTGTGTACCTGATGCTTTATGCAGGTGGATTTTTGCTTGGAGGAATTTTTGGATTTTTCCGGCAATATATTCGTACAGGAAGTCTCTTCTTTCTCTTTGCAGTCATCAGTTATGAGCTGCTTGGAATCATCTGGAAGCTTATGAGGCATATGCAGAGAATGGGGACATATACATGCAGGATCCAGCTTCGGATAGGAGACAAAATGACAGAGATTACAGGACTTTTTGATACGGGAAACAACCTGGAAGATCCCCAGACAGGTAATCCTGTCTGTGTGGTTGAGAAAGAAGCGGTCAAGGATCTGCTGACAGAAAAGGGAGAACGGCCGGTCCGGTATATATGTTGTCGGTCTATAGGGGACGAAAAGGGGCTTCTCCCTCTGGTAAAGTTTGATTCTCTACATATTTCAGGAGAAGAAGACCGAACGATAGAGGACGTATGGATCGGAATTTCCGACACGAAGATCTCAGCGAATGGAATTTACAAAATGATTTTAAATCCAGATATTTTAGTAGGAGGGGTAAAATAATGATAATGAATCTTGCAATTGCATATCCGTTTCGGCAGAAAATACTGCCTGCGGTCCGGACATGGCTTTTTCCGGAAAAACTGGATATTCACTACATAGGAGGTTCAGACATCCTTCCGGCTCCGCTGGAACTGGAAGAAGAGACGAAAGCCATTGAAAAGCTTGGATCCGAGCAGAACGAGTATGCAAGAAAACAGCTGATCGAGCATAATCTCCGGCTAGTCGTATACATCGCCAAGAAATTTGACAATACAGGGGTAGGAGTGGAAGATCTTATTTCCATAGGGACGATCGGTCTGATCAAAGCCATCAATACATTCAATCCGGAGAAAAATATCAAGCTTGCCACGTATGCATCCCGGTGTATTGAAAATGAGATTTTGATGTATCTCAGACGAAACAGCAAGACGAAGCTGGAAGTGTCAATCGATGAGCCGTTGAATGTAGACTGGGACGGAAATGAGCTTCTTTTATCCGATATCCTTGGAACAGAAGAGGATACAATATATAAAGATATGGAGACAGAGGCGGAGAAGACGATGCTCATAAGAGCCGTGGGGCGGCTGTCGAAGAGGGAGAGGATGATCGTGAAGATGCGTTTTGGACTTGGCAGAGCAGACGGAGAAGAGATGACGCAAAAAGAAGTGGCCGATGTACTTGGGATATCACAGTCTTATATTTCCAGACTGGAAAAAAAGATCATGGTAAGATTGAAAAAAGAAATTGCAAAATTCGAATAAAATTTCAGAAAAATAAGGAAAATCAATCCGAAAAGTGGTACAATATCTACAAATACCAATGACAGGAAGTGGGGCGATTTTATGAAACTGAAGTTTATCGGCGCGGCACATGAGGTGACAGGAAGCTGCCATGTTCTGGAAGCATGCGGCAGGAATATTCTGGTAGACTGCGGAATGGAGCAGGGACCTGATCTTTATGAAAATCAGGAACTTCCGGTATCCGCGTCTGAGGTTGATTTTGTCCTTTTGACTCATGCACATATCGATCATTCCGGCAACCTCCCTCTGCTTGTAAAAAAAGGATTCAAAGGGGAGATTGTAACTACGTTTGCCACAGCAGATCTCTGCAGCATCATGCTCCGTGACAGTGCTCATATACAGGAGTTTGAAGCAGAATGGAGAAACAGAAAGGCAAGGAGGAGCGGGGCGCCGCTTTATGAGCCTGTTTACACTATGCAGGATGCTGTCGATACGATGGAATTGTTCGCTCCCTGTGACTATGGACAGAGAATTACGCTGTGCCAAGGTGTGGATGTAAGATTCAATGATGTGGGACATCTTCTTGGATCGGCAAGCATAGAGGTATGGATTACGGAAGAAGGAGAGACAAGAAAAATCGTATTTTCCGGAGATGTGGGAAATATCAATCAACCAATCATCAAAGATCCGTCCAATGTATCGGAAGCAGATTATGTTGTGATCGAATCCACTTACGGCAACCGGATCCACGGAGAAGGGATACCGGATTACATAGGAGAGTTCACAAAGATCGTGAGGGAGACATTTGCCGTAGGAGGCAATGTTGTGATTCCGTCGTTTGCTGTGGGACGTACCCAGGAAATACTGTATTTTCTCCGGGAGATCAAGGAGAAAGGACTGATACCGGAAAATCCGGATTTTGAAGTATATGTGGACAGTCCGCTTGCCATCGAGGCGACGAACGTATTTAACAAAAATATGTACGGGTGCTTTGATGAGGAGGCGCTGGCACTTGTGAAGCAAGGGATTAATCCACTGCGCTTTCCAGGTCTTAAGCTTGCAACTTCGACGGAGGAATCTAAGCAGATTAATTTTGACGACCGCCCGAAGATCATCATTTCGGCATCCGGAATGTGTGAGGCGGGCAGGATCCGACATCATCTGAAGCATAATCTCTGGAGAAACGAATGCACCATCCTCTTCGTTGGATATCAGGCCGCAGGGACACTTGGCCGCAAGCTGATCGAAGGAGCCGAGTGTGTCAAACTTTTCGGAGAAAACGTGGAAGTGAATGCAAGAATCTGTTCTCTGAAAGGGATCAGCGGACATGCGGACAAGAACGGACTTTTAAACTGGCTGTCCGCCTTCGAGACGCCAATTCGTCACGTATTTGTCGTTCACGGCGAAGATCAAGTTACAGATGAATTTGCAAAAACGATCACAGAGACATTAGGGTACCCTGCTTTTGCGCCTTATTCCGGAGGCTGTGTGGATCTTTTGAAGGATGAAGTTATAAGCGAAGGAATCCGGATACCGAAGAAAGCAGCTGAGAAGCCGGCAAGGATCCGGGCAAACATGGTATTTAACCGTGTTGTGGCAGCAGCCAAACGTCTGATGGAAGTGGTCATGAAAAACGAAGGCCTTGCCAACAAAGATTTGGCAAAATTGGAAAGTCAGATCTTAAACCTGGCCGACAAGTGGGACAGAAACGACTAGAGAAAGAAGAATTGTCAAGGGTAAAAACTTTTTTTATTTTTTCGAAAATCGAATAAGAGACCGTGCGTATGTACATCATTCTAAGTAGAACGGCAGTATGCCGATGCAGGAGGATGTACAATGGTGCCAAACAAGGTAGAAATATGCGGGGTCAATACATCAAAGCTCCCGCTTCTGAAAGAAGAGGATAAAGAGGCGTTGTTTGCCAGGATCAAAGCGGGAGATGAGCAGGCGAAAGAAGAATATATCAAAGGCAACCTGAGACTTGTGCTTAGTGTGATCAAACGTTTTTCGGGAAGCAATGAAAATCCGGATGATCTATTTCAGATCGGATGTATTGGCCTTATCAAGGCTGTCAACAATTTCAATACGGAACTGGACGTAAAGTTTTCTACTTATGCGGTTCCGATGATCATCGGCGAGATTCGGCGCTACATGAGGGACAACAATTCCATCCGGGTAAGCCGCTCTTTGAGAGATACGGCCTACAAGGCCATATACGCAAAGGAAAACTATGTGAAGAAAAATTTGAAAGAGCCAACGGTTCAGGAAATCGCGGAGGAAATCGGAATCTCCAAAGAAGATATCGTTTTTGCATTGGATGCCATTCAGGCTCCGGTAAGTCTGAATGAGCCGGTCTATAACGACAGCGGAGACGCACTTTATGTCATGGATCAGATCAGTGACAAGAAGAACAAAGAGGAGAGATGGGTGGAAGACCTGTCTTTGGAAGCCGCGATGGAGCACTTGAATGAGCGGGAAAAATACATCATCCGGCTTCGGTTTTTTGAAGGTAAGACGCAGATGGAGGTGGCAAAAGAAGTTCATATTTCCCAGGCGCAGGTAAGTCGTCTGGAAAAAAATGCCCTGAAAACGATGAAGCAGTATCTTGTGTAAAAAGGAAGAGGAGACAGAGTATAAGAATACTGTCTCTTCTTTTTTTGTTGAAATTTTTCTTGTGTTATATTATGCTTTATGTGTACAGAAAATCCAAAACAGGAATGAGGCGACAGAGATGATTAAGACTTGTATATTTGATCTGGATGGAACGCTGACGGACACACTGGAGTCCATTACCTATTCGGTCAATCTGACTTTGAAAGAGATGAAGTTACCTGCCATTACGATGGAACAATGCCGTATGTTTGTAGGCAACGGTGCAAGAGTACTGATGGAAAATGCGATGAAGGCGTGTGGGGATACCGATCTTTTGCGGATTGAAGAGGCAATGCAAATATACGGGAGAGTGTTTTCTGAAAACTGCACTTACCGCGTAAGGCCATACGACGGAATAACGGAGACTTTAATGAAGCTCAAAGAAGAAGGAGTCCATCTGGCGGTACTGTCCAATAAGCCGGACGGACAGGCGGTGGATGTCGTACATACCTTTTTTGGCAGAGAGTTGTTTGATTACGTACAGGGACAAAGAGAAGGGATACCAAGGAAGCCGGATCCGGCAGGAGTTTTTCTGATCATGGACAGAACAGGATCAAAAGCATCGGAATGCCTTTATATCGGGGATTCCGATGTGGACATGCATACGGGCAAAAATGCCGGAATGAAAACGATTGGTGTAAGCTGGGGCTTTCGTTCCAGAGATGTACTGACAGGAGCGGGGGCGGATGTGATCATAGACCGTCCGCAGGAACTTCTCTCGTTTACAGAAGAAAAAAAGGAATAGGAGGGATTTGCATGTACGAGTACAGCGAAGAATGTCTGCAGACGTTTTTAAAAAAGCAATCTCAGCTTTTTGATGAGCCGGTGGCAGAGACACAGGAAGAAGCAGAAGCATTTTTGGAAGACTGTATGGCGGTTGTTCTGGATTCACTGGAAGAAGTAAAAGAATATCTGGAAGAGTCCGGAGCCGATGTGGATGGAATGACACTGGATGAGATCGAGGATGCATCGGAAGTATTTTCACTGCCTGGCGGACAGTACCTGGTAGTAGAAGGGTAGTATGACAAAGTAAAGAAAGCAAAAAAAGCCGGGATCACTTCTCCTCGGCTTTTTTTAATGCATCGTTTATGGCATCTGTGATGAGTTTGGAAGTATAAGAATCTTCCGAACTGGATGTGATATTGTCGGTGGACTGGTTCTTTACTACCTGATCTGCGACGTCCTCCATGGCAGGCTGGATCAGAGGGTACATGGTTGTTACCGTCTCATCAAGATTGGAAAATCGTACGGAGTTGATGTGATGCTTATCTACCGAGACTTCCACCTGGAGTGGTGTGTTGTTCAATGTAATGCTGGATGTATAGATGCCTGGCATATACTCTTTGGAAGAAGATTTCTCCTTGGAATCATCGGGGAGAAACATGAAAAGCAGGATGAGTATGAGCAGGATGCCAAGCAGCGCAAACACTGCGGTGTAGATTATTTCTTTCATGTGAAGTACAACGATCTTTGTTTTGGAACTCATGGGATAGATTGCCTCCTTTGGTAAAATGATTTCCGCTTGTTTGGATTTCCCTTTTTATACTATATGATGGGAAAAGGATCCTCATGCAAAAATGTACATAAATACGTAGGGAAACGCCGTTGCCAAAGAGATGGTTTTGGTTTACAATAGAAAGACAGCAAAAAAGGAGAGATGAGAAAGATGTTTATAATTGTAGGGTTGGGGAATCCATCCTCCCGCTATGAAGGCACGAGACATAACATTGGGTTCGATGTCATAGACAGGATTTCGGAGGAATACCATATACCAGTTGACACAAGAAAACACCGGGCGCTGATCGGAAAAGGTGTGATAGACGGGACGAAAGTCATCCTGGCAAAACCTCAGACATTCATGAATCTGAGCGGGGAAAGCGTGCGGGAACTTGTGGATTACTATAAGATCGATGAGGAGAACGAACTGATCGTGGTCTACGATGATATCAGCCTGGATGTGGGAAAAATCCGCATTCGCAAAAAAGGGAGTGCCGGCGGACACAACGGCATCAAAAATATTATTGCGCATTTGGGACATGATGTATTTATGAGAGTGAAGGTCGGCGTGGGAGAAAAACCAAAAGGGTATGATCTTGCAGACTATGTGCTTGGACATTTCTCAAAAGAAGAAAGGGAAGCCATGGATGAAGCCTGCGAAAATGCGGTTCAGGCAGTAAGCATGGCAGGCCGCGGCGAAGTGGACGAGGCCATGAATAGGTTTAACCGAAAAGGATAAGGAAGGAGAACGTTCGATGAAAGCTTTTACGGAACCTCTTCTGGAACTGGCAGAATTTGAGACCATTCAGAAAACAAAAAAGCAAAAAGCGGGATTGATGCAGATTGCGGGCTGTACAGGTTCCCAGAAGACGCATCTTGCTTACGCCCTGGCTGAGGATGGAACACGCAGCCTCTATGTTCTTTCCAATGAAGAACGTGCAAAAGAGGTGTACGAGGAATATCGCTTTCTGGATCCGGATGTGTACTTTTATCCAGCCAGAGATTTTTTGTTTTATCAGGCAGACATCAGAGGTATTTTTCTGACAAAGCAGCGCATGGAAGTAATGCGCGCACTTCTTGAAGAAGAACGCGCTACAGTCATCACCACCATTGACGCTTTGATGGATGCCGTCGACTCTCTGGAGGCTATCCGGGCAAAGGTGTTTTGCATGGAAGTAGGACAGACTATGGATTTCGAAAAGCTGAAAGAGACGATGGTCTCCATGGGGTACCGCAGAGAGGAACAGATTGAAGGGCCAGGGCAGTTTGCGGTTCGAGGCGGAATTTTGGATTTCTTTCCGCTTACAGAGGATCTGCCTGTCCGGATTGAATTTTGGGATGATGAGATCGATTCCATCCGTTCCTTCGACACGGATACGCAGCGATCTGTAGAAAATATGGAGAGAATCACTGTCTTCCCGGCTGGAGAAATGTCAGATGATAAGGATAAAGTATCGTTTTTGTCTTGTTTTGAAAGGGAAGAAACTCTTATTTTTCTGGATGAACCTCTCCGCCTCTCAGAGCGTGGAAGTGAAGTGGAGGAAGAAGTGCGCCAGGCGGAGGAAAACCGGAAAAATGCAGAACAGACAAAGGCTCAAAGTAAGAGAGAACCAATCTGTATCTTCCGGATAAAGGATGTCATACAGGAGCTGAATCTTTTCCCGTCCATCGGATTTACAGCCCTTGAAGTAAAAATAAAAGAATTTCAGATGCGTGCGGCATATAGTATCCAGGCGAAAAATGTCAATCCGTATAACAGTAGTTTTGAGGTGCTCACGAAGGACCTTGCGAGGCTGAAACGCAGCGGATACCGGGTCATTTTGCTTTCCGGATCGCGTACGAGAGCCAGACGTCTGGCAGAAGATTTGAGAGATTATGGACTCAACAGTTTCTACGATGAAAATCTGGATCGGCTCGTGAAACCAGGAGAGATCATGGTCTCTTACGGACATGTGACGACCGGATATGAGTACCCGCTTCTGAAATTCAGTGTGATATCGGACACGGATATTTTCGGAAAAATCCGGAAAAAAAAGAGGCATAAAGTATATGAAGGGGAAAAGATCCACAGTTTTACAGAATTAAAGCCCGGAGATTACGTCGTACATGAGAATCATGGTATCGGCGTATACCAGGGGATAGAGAAAGTGGAAGTGGATCGTGTTGAGAAAGACTATATGAAGATCTCATACGCGGGAGGCGGGAATCTCTACATTCCGGCAACACAGATGGATCTGATCCAGAAGTATGCAAGTGCGGATGCAAAAAAGCCGAAGCTCAACCGTCTTGGAGGACAGGACTGGGGACGGACAAAGACGAGAGTAAAAAAGGCGGTTCAGGAGATCGCAAAAGATCTCGTGAAGCTGTACGCAGCGCGGCAGCAGAAAGAAGGGTATTCTTATGAGCCGGATACCGTCTGGCAGAAGGAATTTGAGGAAATGTTCCCGTTTGAGGAGACAGATGATCAGATTCTTGCTATCGAAGCAACAAAAAAGGATATGGAAAGCCATAAGATCATGGATCGTCTGATCTGTGGGGATGTGGGATTCGGAAAGACGGAGGTGGCTATAAGGGCTGCCTTCAAAGCGGTGCAGGAGAATAAGCAGGTGGCTTTTCTTGTGCCGACTACGATTTTGGCCCAGCAGCACTACAATACACTCATCCAGAGGATGAAAGACTTTCCTGTCAGAGTAGACCTTCTGTGTAGGTTCCGTACGCCTTCTCAGCAAAAGAAAACCCTCTCGGATCTGGAGAAAGGGCAGGTGGACATTCTTGTCGGGACACACCGGATCCTAAGTCAGGATGTCCGTTTTAAAGACCTGGGACTTTTGATCATTGACGAGGAACAGAGATTTGGAGTCCAACATAAAGAAAAGATCAAAAAACTGCGGGAAAATGTGGATGTTCTGACACTCACAGCCACACCGATCCCAAGGACACTCCACATGAGTCTCATCGGAATCCGTGATATGAGTGTCTTGGAGGAAGCTCCTATGGACAGAATGCCGATTCAGACGTATGTCATGGAGTATCAGGATGAGATGGTGCGGGAAGCTATCACAAGAGAATTGTCGCGACAGGGACAAGTGTATTATGTGTACAATAAAGTCAAAGATATTGCCGAGATCGCCGCAAAGATCCAGAACCTTGTGCCGGAGGCGAGTGTGGCGTATGCCCACGGACAGATGAAAGAACATCAGCTGGAGCGGATCATGTACGATTTCATCAACGGAGATATCGATGTTCTTGTGTCTACCACAATTATTGAGACCGGGCTTGACATCTCTAACGCAAACACAATGATCATTCACGATTCCGACAAGCTGGGGCTTGCCCAGCTTTATCAGCTGCGGGGAAGAGTCGGACGATCCAACCGGATGGCCTACGCCTTTCTTCTGTACCGGAGAGACCAGCTTTTGAGAGAGGTGGCGGAGAAGCGTCTCGCAGCAATCCGGGAATTCACGGATCTCGGATCCGGGTTCAAGATCGCCATGAGGGATCTGGAGATCCGGGGAGCGGGGAATCTTCTTGGAGAAGCACAGCATGGGCATATGGAGGCCGTTGGGTATGACTTGTACTGTAAGATGCTGAACGCGGCAGTCAAGAGCATGAAAAACGGGGAAGAGGAGGACGAGATCGAAAGCTACACTACCACGATTGATCTGAATGTCGATGCTTTCATTCCGGCATCCTATGTGCCGAATGAATATCAGAAGCTGGATATCTACAAGCGGATCGCCGCCATCGAGACAGACGAGGAGATGGACGATATGATGGAAGAACTCATCGACAGGTTCGGAGATATCCCGAAAAAAGTCCAGAAGCTGATTCTGATCGCGAGGCTTAAAGCACTTGCACACTCTGTCTATGTCACGTCAGTGGAACAAAAAGGCAATGTGCTGAAACTTGTCATGTACGAAAAAGCAAAGGTAAAGGTAGAAGAGATACCGAAACTCCTGGAAAGAAGAAAAGGAGAGCTTGTGTTTAAGACGGATTTGGCACCTTATTTTCTCTATGAAAAGAAAAATAAGAACAGAAAAGAAAAAGATCCGGATATTCTGGAAGTCGTGAAAAATCTGTTAAATGATATAAAAACATTGATTGTATAGAGGAAAAAAGATATAATAAGAAGGCTAAATATACGAAGGAGGCTTTTGGAATTATGAAAAAGCGTTTTGCAGCACTTCTGCTTGCGGGTACTCTCGCGATGAGTACACTTGCCGGATGTGGAGGGCTTGAAGATAGTGATGTTATGGCTACGGTAGGAAAAGAAGAGATCACAGGAAATGTGGCGAATTTTTTTGCAAGATACCAGCAAGCCATGTACGAGGCCACCTATTCATCCATGCTTGGCGATAATATGTGGGAAACACAGATTGAGGCGGGAAAGAGCTACGAAGAAACTACAAAGAAAAATATCATGCAGTCTCTGGAAGAGCTCTATCTCATCGATCAGCATAAAGAAGACTACAATGTAAGCCTTACGGATGAGGAGAAGAAGAAAATTTCTGATGCGGCCGATGCTTTTGTGAAAGGCAACAGCGAAGAGGCAAGGGAAATGATCTCAGGAGACAAAGAGACGATCGAAAAGATTTTGACACTTTTGACAGTCCAGAATAAAATGCAGCCGGAAATGATCAAAGATGTGGATCAGAACGTATCTGACGAGGAGGCGGCACAAAAAAAGATGCAGTATGTCTATTTCCCTTATTCCGAGGATGCATCTGCAGAAGACTCTTCTGAAGAAGGCGAGACAGACACCGATACTAAGGATGAGGCAAAGACAAAAGCCGATACTTTCTTAAAAGCAGTCAAAGAAGGAAAAGATTTCAGCAAGGCTGCCGAAGAACAGGGAGCCAATGCTTCGGAACTCACATTTGATTCTTCCTCACAGTCTCTGGACGAAAAGGTTATAAAAGCGGCAGATGCGCTGAAGGCTGGAGAAATGACAGATGTTATCGAAACAGATACCGGATTTTATGTGGTAAGATTGATTTCCGACTTTGATCGGGAAGCAACGGACAGCAAGAAACAGCAGATCATTGATCAGAGAGAGCAGGACAGATACGACGAACTTCTGAAAGAATGGAAAGAAGACACAGAGATCAAAGAATACGAGAAAGAATGGAAAAAGATCGATTTTGTGAAACAGGGAGTGAACGTAAAGGCCGCTGAGACGACGGAAGATACGTCTGAGAACACAGAGGAAACTACGGAAGAAAACACGGAAGATACAACGCAGGAAAACTCTGAGAACACAGATGCAGAATAAAGATCAAGTCTATGGATATAAAGGGTATCGATGGATAGAGAAGTATCCCAAAGTTTGTGTAAACCTTCAAACTGATGTAAGATAACGTATCAGTTTGGAGGTTTATTTTATGGAAAGATTAAAAATGCAGTGTTCAAGCTTTTTTGTACCACTACGTGGCTATGCCATTGACAAAACCCGCCATCCTCGACCGATTCTCTATTAATCTCGTATATAGATAAAAGATTTATCTAAACTAAAGAATTTGATTTGGCTTTTAGGGAAATAATTCCCTGATTGGCAAAATTTATTGAGTGTTTTTGAAAATCTGTGCTATGATGTAGATTAGAACACTCTCAATATGCGTAAAGTAGATAGAGTCGTAGGAGGAAATAACATGGATGTAACCTACAATAAACTTTTCAAGATGTTGATTGATAAAGAATGGAATAAAACTGAATTTGCGAAAGAAGTCGGAATCAGCACAAATACTCTGGCGAAACTTTCAAGAAATGAATTTGTCTCGATGGAGATTCTCGTGAGAATTTGCCGGAAGCTGAACTGCACGCCAGATGACATCATGGAGATTCTTCCTGAAACAAGAGAACGGTCATGAGGAGGAGTGGCATGGATCATACATATCCGTATATCGCATCTTTGACAAGAGAGCCTTTTTTGTTTTATGAGATGCGAACAACGGCAAAATTATTGACCAGTGGATTAAGCGATGAAGAAACTGTGGTACAGATTACCGCAGATAATCTTTTTCAATATCCGACCGAAAAGTCGATTGCCCGTATGGCAAAGGCTTGCATTAAACGGCTTCAAGCAATGGAAGATGCGGACTTGATCCATGCGATTGCTACACAGCCGACAGAGATCGCAAAACAGATTTGTTTGTATGCGATGATGAAACAAAGCCGTTTGGTTTGGGAATTTATGCTGACCGTTATCGGGGAGAAATACCGATTAAGGGATAGCTCCTTTGGCAGAATTGATTTGAATACATATTTTATTCGCTTGCAGGAACAGGACGATACGGTAGCATCCTGGAGCGAAGGAACGGTTACGAAGTTGAAGCAGGTGCTTGCTAAAATTCTGGTTGAAACGGAGTATCTGGATGATGTCCGTGCAGACCATCTGAATCCGGTGTACTTACATCCGATTTTAGAAAATGCAATCAGAAGTCATGGCGATTTGGCGGTTCTGCCAGCGTTTAACTGTTTTTCATAAGGGAGGTGCAGCGAGATGAGTCATATTGAAGAACGTTTAGATCATGTCAGGACTTTAATTCAGGAACCTGAATTTTTAGAAGGAAAAGGATTGAGCAACGAGGTCAATATCCGCATTTTCTGTTATGAGCCAGAGGATGAGATGGCGGTTCGCCATTTTGTCGATCAGCTTGAAACAGACCATTCCCTTTCCTGCCGGTTGAAAATCTGCAACCTGTACCAGACCTTCCTTTCGGTTTGCGAGGATATGGATATTATAGATGCGATTCCAGATATGGAGGTGGAAGATGGAAGTATTTTTCTCCTGGAGCAGCTTCATTCTGCCATTGGCGAAGGAGAGTTTATTGATAAAATCCAGTATGAGCCGCACGAAAGCGGTGATGTGCTGATGCTTACTGGTGTAGGGGAAGTTTTCCCGTTTATGAGAATCCACGCTCTGCTGGAAGCATTGCAACCGCATTTTTCGGACGTCCCCATTCTGGTGATGTATCCTGGTGAGTTTGACGGACGTCATGTGAAATTGTTTAACCGATTGCAGCCCAATGATTATTACAGGGCGTTCAATGTTGTATAAGGGGGTACGATTGTGATTATTCGTGATATGTTTGCCGATGACATCAACCGTAAAATCAATGGTGTCATCAAAGTCGATCAGGCTGCTGATGAAGTGATTGAGCAGGAATTAAATGAGTATGTCATTACCAAAGAACTGAAAAAACACTTCATCACCTTTTTCAACTATTATAGTGATGCTTTGGATGAGCCTACCGCTGATACCGGCGTGTGGATTTCCGGATTCTTTGGAAGTGGTAAATCTCATTTTCTGAAAATGCTCTCCTATCTGCTGGAGAACAAAGAGGTAAATGGCATTCGCAGTGTGGAGCGTTTTCGCAAAAAATTTGAGGACGATCCGGCAACCTATATGATGATTGACCGTTCCACAAAGGTAGAAACGGAAACCATCCTGTTCAATATCGACATTGAAGGGTCTATCAACAAAGACAAAACTGCCGTCCTTCGTGTTTTTGCCAAGACTTTCTACAATCATTTAGGCTTTTTCGGGGATAACCTGAAAGTTGCAAAGCTGGAGCAATACATTGACCAGCAGGGGAAAACGGAACAGTTCCGTCGTACCTTTGAAGAAAAGAAAGGAATGTCTTGGCTGGAATCCCGCAAGGCGTTTGCGTTCAACGGAAAGTATATTATCCCTACCCTGATGGAAGTTCTGGATATGAGTGAAGAAGATGCCAGGGCGTGGTTTAATGACAAGTCTGCCATTGAATTTTCCATTGCTCAGCTCGTAGAGGACATCAAAGATTATCTGAAAACAAAGCCAAACAACTTCCGTCTGCTATTCATGGTGGACGAAGTTGGTCAGTACGTTGGTACAGATACCGATATGCTTTTGAACCTTCAGTCGCTGGTTGAGAAAATCGGAAGCGAATGCGGCGGCAAGGTGTGGGTTGTCTGCACCGGACAGGAAGCGATTGATGAGATCATCAAAGTTCGTGCAGATGAGTTTTCCCGTATCCAGGCTCGTTTCAAAACCCGCCTGAGCCTTTCTTCTTCCTCTGTGGATGAAGTGATCCAGAAGCGTATTCTGAAAAAGAACAAAGACGCAGAAGCAGAACTGGAAAGCGTTTATAATAAGAACGACTCTGTTCTCCGCAATCTGTTCAGCTTCACTGACTCGATCCTGGATATTAAGGGCTACTCTGGTTCCGGAGAATTTGCGGCAAACTTCCCGTTTGTACCGTACCAGTTTATCATTATGCAGAAAGTATTTGCTGAAATCCGGAAGCACGGCAACTCCGGCAAGCACCTTTCCGGTGGTGAACGTTCCATGCTTTCCGGCTTCCAGGAAGCAACACAGAAAATACAGCAGAAGGACGAGTATGCCCTTGTACCGTTCTTCCGTTTTTACGATACCGTACATACTTTCCTGGATGGTTCTATCCGCCGTGTCATTGAACGCTGCCAGAGGGCTGCGGACAATGGGGATGGCATTGAAGCACTGGATGTGGATGTGCTGAAACTTTTGTACCTGATCCGGTATATTGATGACATTCCCGCCAACCTGGATAATATCGTGATTTTGATGGCGGACGATATTCGCATGGACAAAATCACCATGCGTGAAACCATCCGTGACTGCCTGAACCGTCTGATGAGCCAGAACTACATTGGCAGAACAGGCGAAGTTTATAATTTCCTGACCGATGAGGAACAGGATATTCAGAGAGAAATCAAAAGCACTCCTGTGGATACCGCCTCTATTGTAGACCGTATCGGGCAGATGATTTTCGCAGATATTTTTACTACAAAGAAATACCGCTATGGAAAATACGATTTTGCCTTTGATCAGATGGTGGACGGTATTACCATTGGAAATATTACAGGCGGGATGCGTCTGCGTTTCCTGACAGTTGCCACAGATACTGCGGAAAAATCGGAGCTGCGCCTGATGACGGAATCCAAAGGCAAAGAAGCGATTGTTGTGCTTGCTGAAACGCCGTACTATGAATCTCTGGAAAGTGCTATGAAGATTCGTAAGTATGTCAAGCAGCGAAATGTGAATCAGCTTCCGAAGTCGGTTCAGGACATTATCCGTGACCAGCAGGAAGAAGCGACCAAGTATGAACAGACGGCAATGGAGGATTTGGTAAAAGCCATTGAATCTGCACAGTTCTATGTGGACGGAGAACACATTGAAATCAAAGGCGGCAATGCAAAAAGCAAGATTGAGCAGTCTTTGGAATACCTGGTTTCTCATGTATATAGTGAGTTGTCGTTGATTGAGAAAAATGCGGATACTGATGCAGACATTATTGAAATTCTGACCGGTGCGGATAATATGATGCCTGGTATGGAACCGAACCGTGGTGCTGCTACCAAAATCGAAGAATATCTGGAAATGCAGGCAATGAAAAATCTTCCGACTTCGATGGCAGATATTCAAAGCCGATACAGTGCAATTCCATACGGCTGGAAAGAAATTGACATTGCGGCAGTGGTTGCCCGATTGATCTATGACCAGAAAGTTACCATCAAATATGCAGGCTCCACCATTCAGCCGGACAATCCGAAACTGCCGGATATGCTCCGTAAAAAGAGTGAAATCGGCAAAACCAGCATCAGCAAGCGCCAGATGATTACTGCCACCAAGATGCGGGCTGTAAAAGAACTGCTCCGGGAATACTTTGACGTGATGGATGTGCCGGACGATGAGGACGGTCTGGTTGCATTTGTTGTGCAGAAATTTACCATTCTGAAAGACCATTATCTTGAACTGAAAGGCAGATACGAGGGTCATAAGTATCCGGAACAGAATCTTGTCCTTACTTCCATCGAGCAGATGGACAAAATCCTTTCTCAGAGAAAAGATAACATCGCCCTGATTGAGGCGATTTTGAAAGAGGAAGATAACCTCTTTGACAATAAAGAAAAAATGCAGCGTGTGGAAGGCTTCTTTAAGAATCAGGTTCAGGTGTTTGATGCCGCAGTTAAAACGGAGGAAGACCTGAAAAATGACCTGAACTATCTCAGAAAAGAGGAGGAAGCAAACGAAGCACTGAACCAGATACGTTTGATTACTGTGGTGCAGAGCGACCCGAAAAGCATTTACCGCAGAATCCCAGAACTGAACGGGTTGATGGATAAAGTACGGGAGGGACATGGCAGGCTGCTGGACGGCAAGCGAGCTGAGCTTCTGGAAATCATCCGGCAGTGTATGGCGGAGGTTCATATCATTTCGGATGGAAATAGGGACTGCGCCGAACTTGTGAAAAAGGCGGATACTTATTTCGATCAGCAGAAAACAAAAATCAATGAGCTTCAGAGCCTTGCCCTGCTGGATGGTCTGGTACCTCAGATTTGGTCTTACAAGGATGATATCTGTGAGCGCATTGAAACCGCAAAACAGCCGCCGGTTATTGCCGAAGAAAAAGTAGCTTATGGCGAGAAAAAAACAGTTCCGAAAAAAGTGATTAAGACAGTATATCGCCAGATGGCGTTTCCAGCAAAGATGCTGGAAAGCCAGGCGGATATTGATGCTTATGTGGAGCGCATGAGAAGATATCTGACGGATATGTTGAGGGACTGTGATGGGATTAAGCTGAATTAAGTAGTGAAGGGTTAATATATGAATGAATTAGAAAATCTACTTGCTGAGCCTATTCTAAAAAGAAATGTTGAATTCGCTGCACTTTTTGTATTAAATTATGAATCTTTGAAGCAATATGTTGTAGATCAAGTCAGAGGTTTTTATGCGGAAGCAATAACTTTTGATGGAGATGAGATAAAATATAAAGAATCTGATGAATACAAGAAACAAGTACGTAAGCTGGACACACAAATAGACACTGCTTCTATGAAGTGGTTTATGAATGCAGGAGCTATTACAGAACAAGAACTTGATTTGTATCATACATGTAGAAAAAGACGAAATGATATAATACATGAACTGTTGAAAAACCTGAGTTCGGGTTTCCATGAAAATGATGTAGCACTTTTTAGTAATATGGTTCATTTATATCAAAAAATTGATAATTGGTGGATAAACGAAATAGAAATCCCTACATCGGCTGACGAAATTCCTGCTGACTATAATCGTGATCAGGTGTTTAGCGGACAAGCATTTATTCTATCAGCCATTAACGATATTATACTATTGAATGGTTCAGATAATTACAGTGAGATTTTAAAATTGTTCAGAAAAATAAAGAAGGAAAAAACTAATGGACAAGAATGCAATTAAAAAATTCGCTGTCTGGGCACGCAGGGAATTGATTGAGCGTGTGTCCCAGAAGGCGATGCAATATGGAATTGAAAAGGATAATATCATTGATGCTGCAGCTGACAGCATCAATGATACAGTCCTGACAGATGTTCAGAAAAATCAGCGCAGAGCGTTAATTTCGCAAATCAACCATAAAGGTTTTGAAGAAGTGATGGAGGAGGTTGCCTACACCTGGTTCAACCGCCTGATTGCTCTACGGTTTATGGAGGTCAATGGTTACCTCCCTACCCGTGTGCGTATATTCACGGACGAGGAAAACAACTTTAAGCCGCAGATTATTGACGAAGCCCTGCATCTGGATTTGGATGGCTTGAACATGGAGAAAGTCTATGAGTTCAAGAACGCCAACCAGACAGAAGAACTCTACAAATACCTGCTGATTACCCAGTGCAATGCCCTGAATAGCGTTCTGCCGGGAATGTTTCAGCGTATTTCCGACTACACTGAGCTGCTTCTTCCGGACAACCTGCTTCGTGAAGGCAGCGTTATCGAGCAGATGATTTCCACCATCCCAGAGGAAGATTGGCGGGATGCGGTGCAGATTATTGGCTGGTTATATCAGTATTACAATGCTGAGAAAAAAGACGAAGTTTTTGCGGCGCTGAAAAAGAACGTCAAAATCACAAAAGAAAATATTCCGGCTGCAACCCAGCTGTTTACTCCGGACTGGATCGTCCGCTATATGGTGGAGAACTCCCTTGGTCGCCTGTGGGTGGAGGGACACCCTAATGATGAGCTGAAATCCACTTGGAAGTATTATCTGGAGGAAGCCGAGCAGGAACCGGAGGTACAGGATCAGCTTGCAGAAATCCGCAAGGAATATGCTGCAATGAATCCGGAGCAGATCAAGTGTATTGACCCTTGCTGCGGTTCCGGTCATATCCTCGCCTACCTGTTTGACGTGTTGGTGCAGATTTACGAAAGTTATGGCTACACCACCCGTGAAGCGGTGGAGAGCATCGTGAAAAATAATCTGTATGGTTTGGACATTGATGACCGTGCCGCCCAGCTTGCCTATTTTGCGGTGATGATGAAAGCCCGCCAGTACGACCGCCGCTTCTTTAGCCGTCAGATTCAGCCAAACGTCTATGCGATTCAGGAAAGCAACGGTATTGATTGCTATGCGCTGGAATACTTCTGTAATGGCGATACCAGGCTGAAAGCAGCGATGGACAGCATTATCAAGGAAATGCAGGATGCCAAGGAGTACGGTTCGATTTTGAACATTACTCCTGTGGATTTTGGTGCCCTTTATGCCCGTTTTGACGAAGTACGGGACGATATTAATATGAGCCGTGAGGTGGTTCTGAACAATCTGTTGCCGCTGGTGCAGGTGGCGGTTGCTCTGGCACAGAAGTATGATGTGGTAGTGACGAATCCGCCGTATATGGGCAGTTCCAGTATGGGAGGAAAGCTGACAGATTATGTAAAAAAGAATTATCCAAACAGCAAAAGCGATCTCTATGCTATCTTTATTCAGGCTTGTGGAAACTTTGGAAAAAAATCTTCTTATCAGGCAATGATAACTCAGCATTCTTGGATGTTTTTGGGAAGTTACGAAAAGCTTCGAGAAGATGTTTACCGAAAAACGCTTGTTAATATGGCGCATCTTGGTGCAAGGGCGTTCGAAGAAATTGCTGGCGAGGTAGTTCAAACAACAGCATTTATTCTGTGTAATGTGGATATACCAGGATACACTGGAGCTTATGTGAGATTGGTATCGGAAAATTCTCAAAATGATAAGGAACTAAGTTTCCTTGAAAGGAAACAGGTGTACTATAAAAGTCAATCAAATTATACCAGCTTACCAGCTGCCCCGGTTGCTTATTGGGTTGGAGATCCAGTCTTTAAGGCTTTCTCAAAGAACCCTCATGTTTCTGATATTGGAGAAGCAAAGGCGGGTATGACAACAGGCGATAATGATCGCTTTTTAAGGCTGTGGTTTGAAGTAAAACAATCGGGTATCGGTCTTGGATACCACAATTCAGATGAAGCAAAACAATCAGGAAAGAAATGGTTTCCATACAACAAGGGAGGCGGATTCAGAAAATGGTATGGCTTAAATGATTATGTCGTACTTTGGGAAAATGATGGTTATGCCATAAAAAATGCAACAAAGCAGGGAAGAAAAATTGCAAGTGTCAGGAGTGAACGCTTGTATTTTCATAAGTCGATTACATGGGCAACACTAACTACTGGAATGATTTCTTGCAGAAATTCAGAATATGGACATTTGTTTGATGATAAAGGATCGAGTTGTTTCATGCCCGAAAAAGCACATAACTATGTGCTTGCGATGATAAATTCGGTAGTTGGCGATTACTTTCTTCATGTATTGAATCCTACGATGTCTTTCCAGTCTGGAAATATTGGGGCTTTGCCAGTTGTAAAGGAAAAGGAAAGTGATTCCAGGATTGTTGAGCTTTCTAATGCAGATGTAGAACTATGCAAGAGAGATTGGGATTCATTTGAAACCTCTTGGGACTTTGCAAAGCATCCCCTTGTCCGTCTGAAAGACAGTATGAAATTTACTGATACAGATGGTGATAGAAAAATAGAATCCTATTTCTTGCAGGGTGCATATCGTGCATGGGAAAATGAATGTGAAGAACATTTTGCTCAGTTAAAAGCCAACGAGGAAGAACTGAACCGTATCTTCATCGACATTTACGGCTTGCAGGACGAGCTTACTCCGGAAGTCGAAGACAAAGATGTGACCGTCCGCAAAGCTGACTTGCAGCGTGATGTAAGAAGCCTGATTTCTTATGCTGTGGGCTGTATGTTTGGTAGATACTCTCTGGATGTGGAAGGGCTTGCCTACGCTGGCGATGAATGGGATGCCAGCAAATATACCACCTATCCTGCGGACAAGGACAATATTATTCCGATCTGCGACGATGAATACTTTGATGATGACATGGTTAGTCGTTTTGTAAAATTTATCGAAACGGTTTACGGCAGCGATACTCTGGAAGAAAATCTCAAGTTTATCGCTGATGCTTTGGGTGGAAAAGGTCAGCCGAGAGAGATCATCCGCAATTATTTCCTGAATGATTTCTATGCCGACCACTGCAAGATTTATCAGAAGCGCCCGATTTACTGGCTGTTTGACAGCGGCAAAAAGAACGGTTTCAAGGCGCTCATCTATATGCACCGCTATCAGCCGGATACCATTGCCCGCATCCGCACTGACTATGTGCATGAGCAGCAGAGCCGCTACCGTACCGCCATTGCGGACATGGAAAACCGCATTGCCAATGCGTCTACTAGCGAGCGTGTGAAACTGAACAGAGCACTGAGCCGCCTGAAAGACCAGGACACTGAACTGCGGACTTATGAGGAAAAGATTCACCATCTGGCAGACCAGATGATTTCCATTGATCTGGATGATGGTGTGAAGGTAAACTATGCAAAGTTTCAGGATGTTTTGGCGAAAATAAAGTAAGGAAGCAGATAGATGACTCTTAAAAGAATTACGGATCGTTTGCCGAATACCATAATCCCCATATGGATAGAGTGAAAGGAGGAGTAGTTTTTGTTTGAAATAACTAGGAATCTTGTTTTTAGTGGAGCAGCATTTTCAGAAAAGACATCGTTTCCACTTTTTCCGTCGATGGATCATAGACTATGCTTAATCTATGGTAAAAACGGCACGGGAAAAAGCACAATATCCAAAGCCTTTTTAAAAATATCAGGTGTTGATTTGCCGGAGATTACAGATGCTTTTTTGGAAGATTTTTCTGGGAAAGCTATAGCGTACCCGGTTGATGGACAGTCCGGCAAAGTGTTTGTTTTCAATGAAGAATATATTCAGAGTAAAGTTCGGCTTAAAGAGGATGGTTTGGGTACAATAGTGATGTTCGGCAAACAAGCTGAATTAGAAACGTTGATTGAGGCTGCTCAAAAGGCATATGATGATGCATTAGCTGAACGGGAAAAAGCAGAAGCTATGGTAAAACCTTTTAATGACAGAACTTCGCTTGTTTCTCCAGATTATTATCTCTCAAAAATGAACCTTGCGTTGTCTGGTGACCAAAATTGGGCCGGAAGAGAACGAGTAATTATCGGTGGTCGGAGGAATGCCTCTGTAAACAATGCAACATATGAAACTATTGTACGAACTAAACCGGAGAAAAATTTTGAGGAAACAAAGGTCGAGTATCAGAGACAATATGATTTGCTTTCTGCCGCTAGGAGCGGAAATGCTAAAATAACTACTTCCGCAAACTTGAGAATTGTTGTTCCGGATAATGAAGATTCTGCGAGAAGCTTATTAGCCCAATGCATTGAAAAACCGGAATTATCTGAGCGTGAAACTTATTTGCTTTCGCTGTTATCGAAAGGGAAAACTCAGCAAATTGAAAAGATGCAAGTAATATTTGAAAATTCAGAGACTGCAGTTTGTCCATTTTGCCTACAACCTGTATCTGAAGAATACAAAAACTCACTTGTTCAGAGCATTAAAAAGATCCTGTCAAAAATTGTTGAGGAACATAAAGCAGCTCTGTTAGCGTTGAAAATATCTCCTGTTGTAATTGATTTATCGCCATTTCAAAAGTTGGAAAAAAAAGTTCTTGAAAAATGTGAGATTGCCCTGTCTGCATTGAATATGGCTATTGAGGAATTCAACGCAACATTAGAGGCAAAAATTGAAAATCCCTATTCTTCGATTGAACTGAAGCAGTTAAGTATCAGTGATAAGGCATTAGCACTCAAGACAGCCCTTGAACAACTTGAAGCTGCCCGAATTGAGTATAATAAGCCACTGAACAATATTCCAGAGCTTCAGAGGAAGCTTCAGAAATTAAATGCTTCAAGGGCATATTATGAAATTGAAGAATATTATACCACGTATCTTAAGCAAAAAGAGGAAAAGACAAAGATTGAATCTGCACTATCAGCAAGAATATCAGTAGAGAAGGAAAAAAAGAAGGTCTTAGATAAACTTCAGGCTCAAAGAAAAAGCATAAAAATTGCCATAGATATGATTAATGCTAGATTGAGATATGTGTTCTTTGCTACTGGACGGTTAGAAATCGAGTCAGATGACAGTGGAACCGTGTATACGCTGAAATCAAACGGTGCAAGTGTGAAACCATCGGATATTTCTGTGGGAGAACGAAATATCCTTGCATTATGTTATTTTTTTGTGGAAATGCTGGATAACACAGAGGCAGAGAAAGCATTTTCGAAAGAAGCATTTGTTGTTATTGATGATCCCATTTCTAGCTTTGATCATGAGAATCGAATCGGAATAATGTCATTACTTCGAAGAGATTTGGAGAAGATTGTTGTTGGAAATAGCAACTCGAGAATTGTTCTTCTTACACACGATTTGCAGTCTGCTTTTGATTTACAAAAAGCTTTTGACGAGATAGTGAAGGTGGTTAAAAATCAGACGCCGGGAAAATGTAATTCTGGTATTTTTGAATTGAAGAACCGAATGCTTTCGGACTTTCGATATCATAAGCGTCACGAGTATAGTGAATTACTTGCAGATGTATATCGCTTTGGTGTTAATGCCTCTGAAGATGCTGAGACAACCATTGGGAATGTTATGAGAAGAACTCTGGAAGCATTTTCGACATTTGTTTACAAGAAAGGTATCGATGAAATCTCTATTAGCTGCGAAATATTGGGGACTATTGGAAATGAACAATACTCTGAATATTTCCGTCATCTGATGTATCGCCTTGTTCTTAACGGCGAAAGTCATAGTGAAGAGCGCATTCGTTCGTTAACGGATGATAATGATTTTCTTGAGATGCTTTCAAAAGCAGAAAAACAAAGAACTGCTAGAGATATTATATGTTTTATATATCTTTTAAACCCAAGCCATGTAAGGGCGCACTTAGGAAGTTCTGGACTCTCTGATTTTGAAAATGTAATAGAGACATGGTGCAAAGATATATTATTTTTTGCTGAAGGAGTATAATCTCTATTGCTCTGCAAAGACTGTGCCTCTGGTACCATCGTGAGGGCTGAGATACGTTGAATTAGCTACTCTTACATTACAGCTTTACAATACAAGCTATAGTAAATTGAAAGTGAGGTGTTAAGATGACCATAGAAGAAATCCTCACCGGGGAATCTAAAAATGTGGAATTTAAGGAAAACTTGCCAGAGAAAAGTATCAAATATATGAAGTCTGTGGTTGCCTTTGCAAATGGAACCGGGGGAAAGATTATTTTTGGAATTGCTGATAAAACCAGAGAAGTGATTGGCTTTGACAAGGAAGATGTGTTCCGAAAAATGGATGCCATTGCCAATGCAGTGTCAGATAGCTGTGAACCGGCGATCATTCCGGATATTACTCTACAGACGGTTGACAGTAAAACGATCATTGTAGTAGAGGTTTCCGGGGGCAGACAGCGACCGTATTATATCAAAGCGCTCGGCAAAGAGGCTGGCGTATATGTCCGTGTTGCCGGAACGACCCGCCCCGCCGATGAGTACATGATAAAAGAGTTGATGTTTGAGGGCAGCAACCGCTACTTCGACCAGGCTCTGTGTACCGGGCTGAATGTCACAGATGAAGATATTGACGCTCTTTGTAAAGCCATGAAGGAGCAGGCAATCAAGAACGCCCATAATGAGGAGCAGAAAGCAGCTGTCAAAGATGTTGGAAGACAGCAGCTTCGTTCCTGGGGAGTTCTGATTGAACGTGATGGAAAGGATTATCCGTCCAATGCCTATACTATTTTAACCGGATGCGGAGGACTTCATGTTGCAACGCAATGTGGCGTGTTCAAGGGAACGACTAAAGAAGTTTTTGTTGATCGTCGGGAGTATACCGGTCCGATTTGGGAACAAATTGAGGAAGCATTTCAGTTTGTTCTACGGAATATTCATCTGGGTGCTACCATTGTGGGTATCTATCGTCAGGATGTTTATGAAATTCCGCCGGACGCTATTCGTGAGCTGATCATCAACGCAGCGGTGCACCGCAGTTATCTGGATCATGGCAATATACAGGTTGCGGTGTATGACAACCGGTTAGAAATCACTTCCCCTGGGAAATTGCCAATGGGACAAACTTTGGAGCGTATGAAAGAGGGCTATTCCCAGATTCGTAACGAAGCTCTTGCGTATGCGTTTTTATATATGAATTTAATCGAGCATTGGGGAAGCGGTATTCCGAGAATCATCGGTAAGGTAAAAGCGGCTGGTCTGCGGGAACCGGAGTTCATTGGCGGTGAAGTTGATTTGCGCATCAATATCTATCGGGAACAGATTGACAATGCCAGTGGCGATAATAATACTGACAAAGTGCCGGATAGTGCTGATACAGTGCCAGATAGTGCCAGTATGATGCCGGATAGTGTTGGTAAAGTGCCGGATATCAACCAAAAAATGCCGGATACTATCGAAAGACTGCCGGATAATGAGCAGGAACGGAAGATTTATCAATATGTATTGGAAAATGGCTACATTACAACCTCTATGGTTGCAGAACTTTTAGAAGTAAAACAGCGCAGAGCAAGAGCTATTTTACAGGATATGGTTGAAGGCAATTATCTGAGAAAAGAAGGTGCGGCACGTAGTACAATTTATGTAAACAATATGGAAGGGAGGTAACGCAGCATGGACATAGAAAAAGTAATACAGGAATTAAACGGCAGGTTTGCGTTGCCGTTGCCGGAATATTATCACCGCCGCATTATCTTCTGGCATGACGAGGATCGGGAGTTTGAGGATAAGCTGGATGAGATTCAGCTGAATAATGCGAAGATGGTTGCTTTGACAGGAAACAATACTTTCATGGTGAAAAAGCTGCTTTCCCATGATGATCTGACTTCCAATTATCTGATCTATAATCCCCTGTCTTTTGACAGACCGGACGATGACTGGCTCATAGATATAAAACTGTACAGCGAGGAGTTCCGTGCTGACCTCATTTCCATTTGGATGGATGAAATGGGGCTGGTATCGAGCCTTGCGATGCGGAAACAGGTAAAACATTACCGCAAATTTTTTAATGCAAAAGACCGCCGTGCAAGGATTGTGGCACAGACCAAAGTGCCTTCCAATCCGGCACAGCTGCACCTGGCAGTGATGGCGGCAATCTGTGGTTTGAAAGAAGCTCAGCCGAATCAGATCATACAGAGCATCTTCCGTGCTGGTTTTGATAAAAACAGCAATGCTTTGTATCAAGAGTTCGTGAACTATGGAGCAAACGATGCATTCTGGGCAATGGTTCGCCAGGGAAGCGGTTATTGCGAGGTGGACGGGGATATTGGTCAGCTTGCGATCCATTTGCTGCTGACTGCATCTACCCGCACGTTGTTCCAGGAACATCTGGAAGGGCTGGACAAATTCCTCTCCCTTCCCCATCAGGCATACTGCTATGATTTTGTATCGGACTGGCTGAGGAGTGACGATGACCGCCAGCTTTATGAAATCGCCCGTTATGTGGAAGAAGAAGCCCATCTGCCCCAGCGTTTTGGACAGCTGCCGTTAGAGGATCTGGTGGATACGGAATGTTTCCCTTGCATCAATGAAATCATCCTGATAAAGCTGATGACGGAAATCAGCAATCAGATCATTGATGCAGATTTGATTACGAAAGTAGTGGAAAAACGCCGTACCTGTGCCTGGTATGAAGGCTTTGCCAACTTCTATGATGGTATTTTGCAGGTGGCGAAGATGCAGGAGTTCTTCAAAGAACATTCTGCCGGATTCCATTTGGCACAGGCTCGTGAAATCTGGAAGAACTATACGGAAGATTATTATCAGATGGATCGTTATTACCGGCAGTTCCACCTTTGCTTCCAGAGAAGTCTGGAAACCTCCAATATCCTGCTGGACGATCTGTTTAAGCACGTCGTAGACCAGGTGGAAGGGCTGTATTCCCACTGGTTCCTGGGCGAACTTGGGAATAACTGGTCGGATGTCTGTGCGGAGGAATTGGCTGAATATGGGAAAATCATGGAAATTCCTCATCAGGAAGATTTCTACCGCAGCCGTGTGAAAAATGCAGATTCCAGAGTGTTTGTGATTATTTCTGATGCGATGCGGTATGAAGTGGCGGCTACTCTTGCTGAAGAACTGCAAAGAGAGAACCAGAGCCAGGTGAAGCTCCAGAATATGCAGAGCATTTTCCCGTCTATCACCAAGTTCGGGATGGCGGCTCTGCTTCCGCACTCCAATCTGTCTGTCGAAGTGAAAAACGAATTGCTTTCCGTACTGGCAGATGGGCAATCCACTGCCAGCACCAACCGTGACAAAGTTTTGAAAGCTGCCAACCCGGCAAGTGTGGCATTGCAGTACAAGAACATCATCGGCATGAAACGGGCTGACAGAAGTGCTCTGGTAAAAGGCATGGAAGTGGTCTACATTTATCATGATACCATTGATGAAGCGAGCCATACCTCCGATACCGCTGTCTTTTCGGCTTGCGAAAAGGCAATTTCTGAGCTGAAAAATATGGTACGCATTATTGTCAATGAGTTTGGCGGAGCCAACATTCTGATTACTGCCGATCATGGTTTCTTATATACATACAGTCCTTTGACTGAGGACAGCAAAGCAGATAAGACCAGCTTTAACAGCCTGGATGTGGAATACGGCAGACGGTATGCCATCATGCAGAAAGGTGCGTCGCCAGATTATCTGATGCCGGTGAAGTTCCTGGATGGTGAAACTGATTTTGATGGATTCACACCGAGAGGAAGCATCCGGATCAAGATGAACGGCGGCGGTTTGAACTTCGTTCATGGTGGTATCAGCTTGCAGGAAATGGTAGTTCCAGTGATCGACTATCACCATTTGAGAAACGACTCGATGGAATACAAGCGAAACAAACAGAAATACGATACAAAGCCGGTTACAGTGAGCCTGCTGTCCGCAAGCAGGAAAATCAGTAACATGATTTTTAACCTGAACTTCTATCAAAAGGATGCGGTGGGAGCGAACCGAGAAGCTGCAACTTATCAGGCTTACTTTGTGGATTCTAACGGCAAGCAGATCAGCGACGTTCAGAAGATCATTGCGGATAAAACAAGTGAGAATGGAACAGAGCGTACATTCCGGTGTACCTTCAATTTGAAACCGTTAAAATACAGCAATACCGAAACCTACTACCTCGTGATTGCGGATGAACAGGGACTTCAGCTTCCGCAGCGTGAGGAATTTCAGATTGATATTGCTTTTGCGGTGGATGAGTTCGACTTCTTCAGTTAAACATCGCAGGAGGAATAGAGAATGGAACAGATGAATGAGTGTGAAAGCACCCGTGAAGAAATAAAAGAAAAACTCCGCCAATATTTTGACGGAAAGATCGTCCGCAAGGACTTGACGAAAAAAATAAAAGAAGGTGCAAATGTCCCGGTTTATGTTCTGGAGTTTCTACTGGGACAGTATTGCAGCTCCGATGATGAAGAAGTGATCGAGGACGGCGTTCAGAAGGTCAAACGGATTCTTGCTGACAATTTCGTCCGTCCGGATGAAGCACAGAAGATTCTGACTAAACTGCGGCAGAAAGGCAGCCATACGGTTATAGATATGATTACCGTCCATCTGGATATTAAGAGGAACTGCTTTTTTGCTTCTTTCTCCAACCTTGGTCTGACCAGTGTACCGATTGAAGATGAATATCCGGAGAAATATGACCGTCTGCTTTGCGGCGGTATCTGGTGTATCGTCCAGCTGGATTATGAGTATGTGGAGGAAGAAAAGCAGAATGGTTATCCCATTCAGATTCGCAAACTGACGCCGATTCAAATGCCTCACATTGATATAGCGGAACTGAAACAGGGACGAAAAGCGTTCTCAAAAGACGAATGGATCGACATTTTGCTCCGTTCTATCGGTATGGAGCCAGATGCACTTTCCTATCGTGAAAAGTGGCTACTCTTGACCCGTATGATTCCATTGGTGGAAAATAACTTTAATCTCTGCGAACTCGGTCCCCGCAGCACCGGTAAATCTCATCTGTATAAAGAGATTTCTCCGAACAGCATCCTGGTTTCCGGCGGTCAGACGACCGTTGCCAATCTTTTCTACAATATGGGAAGGAAAACGGTTGGTCTGGTCGGTCTGTGGGACTGTGTTGCTTTTGATGAGGTGGCAGGCATCCGATTTAAGGATAAAGACGGCATTCAGATCATGAAAGATTACATGGCATCCGGTTCTTTTGCCCGTGGCAAAGAGGAAAAAGCGACTTCTGCTTCTATGGTATTTGTCGGAAACATCAATCAGAGCGTGGATGTTCTTCTGAAGACTTCCAGCCTGTTTGACCCATTCCCGCCAGAAATGGGAACAGACACAGCCTTTTTAGACCGTATGCACTGCTATCTGCCTGGATGGGAAATCCCGAAATTCAGACCGGAGCATTTTACCAACGATTACGGATTTATCAGCGATTATCTGGCAGAGTTTATCCGGGAGCTGCGTAAGGAACAGTATGGCGATGCCATTGACCACTACTTCCGCCTTGGCAAGAATTTGAACCAGAGAGATACTATTGCAGTCCGCAGAATGGTAGATGGATATTTGAAGCTGGTTTATCCTGATGGGGAGTTTACGAAAGAAGAACTAGAAGAAGTTCTCAAACTTTCTCTGGAAATGCGTCGCCGGGTAAAGGAGCAGCTGAAAAAGCTGGGCGGCATGGAATTTTACGATGTCAACTTCTCTTACATTGACATGGATGATATGTCCGAGCATTATGTATCTGTTCCGGAACAGGGCGGCGGAAAATTGATTCCGGAAGGAATGTGCAATTCTGGTCAGGTATATACAGTTTCTCAAGGGAAAAGCGGTATGATTGGAGTATTCCGGTTGGAATCCCAGATGCTTCCCGGAAATGGGAAATTTGAGCGAACTGGTATTGGAATAGACCGTGACGCAAAAGAGTCCACCAATACGGCTTTTAACTTCCTGAAGGCAAATGCGAACCGGATCAGCGGCAGCATCAGCACTACGATGAAGGACTACATCATCAATTATCAGGATTTGCAAGGTATCGGCATGACCGGTAAATTGGCATTGCCTACTTTGATTGCACTGTGTTCTATTGCATTGGGGAAACCGGTGCAGAGTTCTCTTGTTGTATTGGGGGAAATCAGTATCAGTGGCACGATGATAAAGGTGGACGAACTTGCAAGTACATTGCAGGTCTGTCTGGATAGCGGTGCAAAGAGAGTGCTGATACCGAGCACTTCTTTCGTTGATTTTGCGACAGTTCCGCCGGATTTGATGAGCGCATTTCAGCTGATTCCGTATCAAAGTGCGGAAGATGCGGTATTTAAGGCTTTGGGGGTGGAGTGATTACACGGAAGAGACAAAAGTGTCTCTCCGGTTGCTGGAGGCATTGTTCGTACTGAATACTGAAAGGGAAAATAAATCTCCCAAAAAAGAAATGATAAACTAAAAATTACAAGGAGAAGGGCAGAATGGGAAAAAATAGTCCAAGTTTTCTCAAAATTGCATATTTCGATGAAGCGGCTGCACAGGATTATTTGGATATTACAAATGGTGGAAGGCTTGACTGGAGCAAAGAAGAAAATAAGCAGCGTGTAGCGCAAATTTTAGCCGAAATCGAAGCTCAGGCAAAGGGAGGATTTAATATTATCAGCTTTTTGAAGGGAAGCATCTCCGGGAATCTTGATGCAACGGGAAAAGGAGAAGTTTCAAAATTATTGGATACAACGATAAAAAATACATTGCTGACAGATTATATATCTGTGGCTTGCACAGATGATAAAATCATAAAATTTGAAGATTCCGGAGTTTATGCTCCTCAAAATTCAGTGACACTATACAAGATGTATAGTTCTTATCTTTCTGTCATCCCAAAGGAGCAATTACCATTTGATATCGAAAAATTAAATGAAGCTGTGCTCAGTGAACGAGGATATTATGCTATGTTATTGAAAAAGGAAAGTACACCTGCTTCTGTGCTTAGATTTAACATCAATGCATTCAAAAATGACTATAGCCTTGCAGATTTAAGCAAAATGAATCTTACATATTACGGTGTTCAAGTTGGGACATGTAAACAGAGAGAATTAGGTATAGATAAAGAATTCGAGTTTCAAAATAAACCAGCAGAAGTGACGGCTGAGAGTATCTTAGGTGCAAATGGGGAAACTCCAAAGCAGGAAGATAGCCTTGCAGTGTATGACATCGTACTGGCGGGGGTTAAAGTATGAAGCAAATTGTTATGTTTTACGGATCAGCCAGAGCTTTTGCAGAGATAATCCCCAAGGGGCACAGAAACTTGTTAAGTGTTGCCATGCAAATGGATGATGAAAGCAAGAAATTTGTAATGGAAATAAAAGGATTACCTAAACAAGATACTGAGACGGAAAAACCTAAAAAAAAGAAACCTCGTATTTCTAATTTAGTAATATATGCGAATGAATACAATAGTGTCAAAGAGCATGTTATAACAAATTTTGTTGATTTTATGGCGCAGATCAATGTGACCAATATGTATATTCAAAATCCACCGGCATTATTAAGAGATCAGGTCGAAAGGATATACGGCGAAAGGAACATAATCAAGGTCGATGAGCAAAAGTATAATATCATAAGCGAAGACATTGTTAAACGAATATATCTCGGATTTGATAATAGAATTATCGGTCAGGAATCTGTCAAAATGAAATTGTTAAAAGCGCTCTATCCCATTATGGATAATCGGCAGTGCAAACCTGTCGTAATATTATTCTATGGAGATTCCGGACTTGGAAAGACTGAAACGGTTCAATATTTGACAGAGCTGCTTGGCGGTGTTTTGCTCAGAAAACAATTTTCTATGTATCAGAATAATGAATTTTCGAATTATCTTTTTGGTGGAAAGTATAATCAAAAGAGTTTTGCAAAAGACTTATTAGCAAGAGATTCTAATGTTATTCTGCTTGATGAAT
This sequence comes from Sellimonas sp., assembly GCF_047234585.1. Lineage (NCBI taxonomy): Bacteria > Bacillati > Bacillota > Clostridia > Lachnospirales > Lachnospiraceae > Sellimonas > Sellimonas sp. The sequence goes on from NZ_JBKSWG010000014.1 coordinate 54,568, forward strand.
TTGATAAAGCTAATCCTGTTTTTCATAGTGCGTTTTACCAACTGTTTGATGAGGGAACTTTTGAAGATCAAAACTATAAAGTAGACGTTAGACATGCTGTTATTTTTTGTACATCCAATTATCATTCGGAAGATGAAATTAAAGATAAACTGGGACTCCCGATATATAATAGATTTGATGCAATCATAGAATTTAAGCAACTTTCCCAAGATGCTAAGATGAAAATTGCAGAAGTAGCTTTGATGAATACGGATCATAGTGACATTTTGCCAAGTGAAATTAGGGAAAAACTTGTTTTAGCATCAGCTGGATTAAGTAATGCCAGAGAAATTCAGAGATTGATCAAGGATACTATCTCCCTGTATGAAATAAACAGAATTTGTAGTGGATTGAAAACTTAAAAATGGAACGAAGCAAATTATTTGAGTGGGTAAAAGAGACCAATGGTACAGAGCCTGATTATCCTTGGAATGACTGGAACGCAGTTCTTCGCCACGCTGAAAGTAAAAAATGGTATGCTGTTATCTTGGAAGTGCCTGTTCAAAAATTAGGGTTAACAGGCAATCAGATCATAGATATTTTAAATGTCAAAAGCGATCCCCTTTTGATTGGCTCTCTTCGCAGCAAACAAGGATATTTTCCAGCATATCATATGAATAAAGAAAAATGGATCAGTATTGCTCTGGATGGAAGTGTTCCGGATGATGAAATTAAAAATCTTCTGGATATGAGTTATAAACTTACTCGAAAATAAAGTATGTGCCAGACCGGGGGTAGTGTAAAGTAATCTATGAAAAACTGAGCCGAAAAAAATAGGCTCAATAGAACCTTGAAAATTGCAGATATCGATGCTGAAAAGCTCTCCGAGGGCTTAGGGCGTTGCCCTAAGAACCCGCAAGGGACCAGTCCCTTGACCCAATATCGGGCGCTGCCCGAACCCGTCCTCGCCGGAAGGCAGGAAAAGGGCGCAATTGCCCCCTTTTCTGCTGGAGAGGATGCTCCGCGAGCCTTATATCAATAGACTTTCGCGGCATATCCTCACAGCCGGCTGCGCCGCCTGCTCCGGTATTCCACGGTTCTATTGACAACAGCTCCGCTCCAATCCGGCAGTTCCGGTTTTCTGCATGTTCAGGATGGTCTGCTGGCCAAGGAAGATAAGCAGCTGCCACTTGCCCGGCATGTTGTCAGCACCCTGGAGCATTTCCACTTCGTTAAGAACTTTGTATTTATTGTGTTTGTGCGGGCGCAGGAAGTTGTAGTAGGCAACCCAGAGAGCCAGGTCATAGTTGGCACCTTCGATGTTGTCAAAGCCGTTTGTTTTCCGGTAAGAAGCCTTATAGGTCCGGTTCAGTCGTTCTACGATCTGTTTGAACGGACGGTGTTCCTTAGACACAGCATCGTCGTTGGTAAGTCCGATCACCTGGGTGATCTGGAAGGTAAAGTCTTTGCCAAACTTTTTTGCGAATTCCATGGCGGCAAGCGGGTAGGCGCTGTAGCCGTCAGCAATGAATTTGAAGTTTTCAGGGAGCTTCTTAAGCCCCTGGAAGGCCATGCGCATGGCAAGGATACAGGGCCCAACCCCGCGGTTATCGGACACCTGGTAACCGATGATGGAACGGCAGGCGGCGTTCATGATAAGCCAGACGTAGGTTTTTATGCCACGGACTTTGATGTAGGTTTCATCGGCCACAAAGGCTTCTCCTTTGCGATAGGGATACTGATCGACGAAGGGTTTGATGCAGATGGCCGCGGTCTTGCAGTAGTTGGCGATCTGCTGATGAGAGATCTGGATGTTATAGAGATCTTTCAGTGCCTGACTGGTTTTGCGCAGTGACAGGCCAAGGTTGATATGCAGCGTTAGACACAGAGACATAACGTGGGCGTTATGCTTACTGAATTTCAGGGAAGAAGCGTTCTTAGGAAGGGTGCTTACATCCATGCTGAAAAAATCTATCGTGAACTGACGGTAGATATAGTGGAGCTTGTATTTATTTTTGCCGTAATCCTCTTCCAGGTCTTCCTTATCCACCTTTTTGAGATTGTGGAGATAATAAGGACATTTGGGATTGACGCACTTGTGGATGATAAAGTGCTTCCGTTCTTTTTTCGCAGCGAGTGCCTTGCCACAGTGGGGACACCGCAGGGTGAACTGCTTGGCAAAGCGGTTTTCATCTGGCGAAAAATTTGTATTGCATACCTTGCATTTCAGCTGTCCGGCTTTACCGTTATTACGATAAAGATAAGGCTGTGGGGCACCGCAGGAAGGGCAGGAGCAGTCTTCCGGGATGTCGCATTCCTTACGTCGGGAGATAGGTTTTATCCTGAGATTGTATCGGTGTTCAAAGTAAGGGATCAGGAGACGCCAGTCCCATTCCTGCTGGATGATCTGAACTTTTGGGAGTTCGTCCACTCTGAACTTCTGATATTTGGGGGAATGAGAATCATCGAAAGCCCACTGCTTAAGAGGTATATATCTGCAGATGAAATTGATTAACCAGCAATTCTGCTGGTAGAGATATTGAATAACAGAGAGTAAGTATTGTATAATGTCCATGAGCATTGGCTCCTTTCTTTATAATGGATGTTTGGTCACTGACATTATACATGAAAAGGGAGGTCAATGCTCTTTTTATTGCAGATTTCCCTTGAAATCAAGGTTTTTATTATATTTTGAAACAAAAAAACAGGTAGTATTTGACACTACCAGACCGGGAAAGGAGGCATAGATTATGACAACTGAAAACCATATTTACGTAGCGATAGACCTGAAGTCCTTCTACGCCTCCGTTGAATGTATGTAGAGGAATTTAGATCCGATGACTACCAACCTGGTAGTAGCGGATGCCAGCAGAACAGAGAAAACCATTTGTCTTGCTGTTTCGCCTGCGCTTAAATCTTATGGCATCCCAGGACGTCCAAGACTCTTTGAAGTGATTCAGGCAGTGAATCGAGTCAATGCTTTGCGTAAAAGTAAAGCTCCTGGGCGTACTCTCATTGGCAGTTCTTATAATTTGCCGGAATTGAACAGAAATCTTTCCCTAGCAGTAGATTATATTGTATCACCTCCGCAGATGGCAAAATACATGGAGATCAGTACTCAAATTTACAATGTGTATCTGAAATATATTGCACCGGAGGATATTCATGTTTACTCCATTGATGAGGTGTTTGTTGACGTAACCAGCTACCTTAATACTTATCAGCTGACGGCCCATGAGCTGGCTATGAAGATGATCCGGGATGTGCTGCATACAACCGGAATAACAGCGACTGCCGGTATCGGAACCAACTTGTTTCTTGCCAAAGTCGCAATGGACATTGTTGCAAAGCATGTCCAGCCAGACAAAGATGGAGTACGAATAGCAGAATTGGACGAGATGAAATTCCGGCGTCAGCTCTGGAACCATCGTCCCATTACCGATTTTTGGAGAGTAGGGAAAGGCTATGCACGGAAGCTGGAGGAGTATCGGATGTTTACAATGGGCGATGTAGCCCGTTGTTCTGTGGATAATGAGGACTTACTTTACCGACTGTTTGGCGTTAACGCTGAACTTCTGATAGACCATGCCTGGGGGTGGGAACCTTGTACAATGAAAGAAATAAAAGCATACAAGCCCAGCAGTAACAGCGTGGGTTCAGGACAAGTGCTTCAATGTCCCTATGAATTTGAGAAAGCTAAGCTGGTCGTTAGAGAAATGATTGACTTGCTTGTCCTGGATTTGGTTGATAAAGAACTGGTTGCCAATCAGATTGTTCTTACTATTGGCTATGATATAGAGAATCTGACAGATTCGAAACGGCGTAAAGCATACACAGGTTCCGTCACAACTGACCGTTATGGTCGCAAAATTCCAAAACATGCTCACGGAACTGCTAATATCGGTAGGTGGACCTCTTCCACCATGTTGATTACAAAGGCGACGATGGAGCTGTTTGACCAGATTGTAGATTCTTCCCTGTTGGTTCGCCGGGTAAATATAGCGGCAAATCACGTGATAACGGAAGGTTCTGCACCGAAAGAAGACTATGCAGAACATTTGGACTTGTTTACTGATTATTCAGCATTAGAAAAACAGAGCGAAGAAGAAAACGCTGCCCTGGAACGTGAAAAGAAACTGCAAAAGGCAGCGTTGGACATAAAGAAGAAATTTGGGAAAAATGCTATTCTGAAGGGAATGAATCTTCAGGATGGTACGACTGCTAAAGACCGCAATAAGCAGATTGGCGGTCATAAGGCATGAAACAGTTTGGGTAAATACGAGTGCTCTATATACCTTTCCTGGTAAAATGAAGGAGGTAAATATAGTGAGAACCATGAAACAAGTCCATGATTTTGCAACAAAATGGATCGATAAGTTTCGTGACCAGAAAATAAATTATATTGAACTTGTCGATCATTACATGGCAGATGATTGTTCAGTTCTTGGATTTCAGATGGACTGCGGTCATGCCTTTTCGGAAAAATACGGGAGTGCAGCAAGCCGATATGATGGGCTGAATAAAATCATTGAGGATGTAACAGATATTGATTTGCTTGGGTCTGCGATCTATTCCCAGTGGAGATACTTCAATCACTGGGCATATGATGCTTCCGCTATCTTAGAAAACGAAAATCGTTCATGGTTTATTTTGGCGCTGAGCCGGTTGGCTATACTTTCCGGAGAAAAACCATTTGTTTTTACTGGGCAGCTTCAGAAAATTCATCTTGTTTCTAAACGAATATGCTATAGTCTTTGTCCTGGGCCAGACGAGGAAGTGGAGCAACATATAACCATCAATTCCGAAGGACAAGTATGGTTTTCAGCATACGTTTTCGGGCAGGTATGTAATAACAGGCGACATGAAAAGTCCAGGACACAGAATTTGAAGCTTACGAAGGATTGTGCTGATAAGATTTTTTCAGCATTTACCGCATATTTCAGTGAGGGATACGATGAAATTTATGCCACGGATATTGGCGACTGGGACATGGAACTAACGAATACAGAGGGTAAGATCTATAAATTCCGTGGTTCTTTGTGCTCTGATTTTGAAGTAAACGAGACTGATCTTTCTGATCTGCTCCGTAATAGTCTGAATATGCCTGATCTCTATGCTTTTGACGGGAACTCAAAGCCTGATTTAGTAAAAAGAATTGAAATACGATACCACCGCATTACCAAAATAAAACCAAAAGTACCGGTTTCGGAGACGATAGAGTATGCTGTATGGGATTATACGGAGTCAATGGTCATTGACAGCGACCATGATACCATTGAACATATTCAGAACATTGGCACCGGCTGTTCGGTTACCCGAACGTATAAAGTTGAGGACGGAGTTAGGAGCTTACTTGAAGATTTGGATGTGAATACACTATTTGGGCATATTGAGGGAAATCCGGAGGATGTATTTGTTGATCCACTGGAAAGCAGGGATTATAGCATTAGAGTGTTGACACAAAGAGGAAGAGAAACAGTCGTTCAGGGAACCTATGATAAAAAAGGCTTGCCAGATGGTTGGGCGGAGTTTATCAATTCAGTGTTCGAATTTTTAACCTTTTATGGCTGGGGAGAAATTATGAATCCTTCTGTGTACGGAAAAGTACGCAGAACCAGCAGGGATATTATTTATTGTAGTGTTACTTTTGAAGATGGATATAAGAACTACTATTATATAGCGGAGGATGATTCCATCGAAGTTGGAGATTTTGTGCTTGTTCCTGCTGGGGCGGACAATCACGAAGCGATTGTGAATGTTGTAAAAAAAGAATATTTTCCAGAAGATGGAGTTCCCCTGCCGCTTGATAAAACAAAGCATATTATCCGAAAGTGTACAGATGATGACTTTGATTCGATGGATTAAGGAAGGTGTTGTATGGATTATTTAGACGAGCACAAATACGATGATATTATCAATATGTCCCATCATGTTTCCGACAGCAGACCAAGAATGTCGATGCTTGACCGTGCGGCTCAATTCTCTCCTTTTGCTACACTGACAGGATACGATGCAGCGGTAAAAGAGACTGCAAGATTAACTGACAATCGCATCGGACTGGATGAATACGAAAAAACTGCTTTGGATGAAAAACTGAGAATAGCTTTGGAACACTCCGAGGCGGAAATCACAATCCTATATTTTAAGCCGGATGAACGAAAAGCCGGGGGTGCATATATAAGCGCTACTGGTAGAATCAGGGAAATTGATGACTATGAACGGATGGTCATTTTGCATGATGGCTTAAAGATTCCTATCGAGGATATTTATGGAAATAGAGGGAGAGATTTTCAATTTATTTGATGGCTATACCCCTTAAAATGGAAAGCAGACCTGAGCATCAAATTTATCAGGTCTGCTTTTGTGTTGAAAAATAGCATAGATGCCCTGCTTCTCTTCTACTCAAAAAACGTGCTGACCATTTCGTTTACGAGCTTTCCGTCCGCTTTCCCCTTTACTTTCGGCATCAGCTCTTTCATGATCTTTCCTTTGTCTTTTCCGGTCGGGTGTTCAAGTCCCAGGTCGGAAAGGACGGATGCGATGACAGTTCGGATTTCTTCCTCGTCCATCATTTTTGGCGCAAATTCTTCCAGGACAGCAATACGTCCTTTGCATTCTTCGATGATCTCGGTCCGGTCTGCCGGTGTTAATTCCAGGGTTTCTTTTGTCTGTTTGATCTCTTTTAAAACAACCTGTACTTCTTCTTCCTCTGTGAGATCTGCTCTTTTGTCGATCGCCTTATTTTTGAGAGAGGCCAAAAGAAGGGACAGAGTTTCTTTTCTGGCTTTGTCGCCGGATTTCATGGCGGCTACCATCTGTTTTCTGACTTCTTCTATTTTGCTCATACGAATGTCCTCCTGATTCCTGTTTTTCTTTATTTTACACGTTCAGATAAAAAAGTGCAATGCGGAAAACTTCTTTCGCCGAAAAGAAGCGCATAAAAAAGAAGTTTTCACAGATAATAGAAGTATTACCAAGGAACAGGAAAAAGTGGCAGATGGAGGAAAACGGATATGAAAGCGACAGGAATCGTAAGAAGGATCGACTAACCAGTTATAATAAGGGCAACGGTTAGAAACCTTGAAAACAAAGGGTTTTCGCTGATTTTTGTCCGAGATTTCAGGTCAAAACCCCATTGATTTGATTAGGTTGCCGTAAACATGGTGAAACTAAGATTAAAAGAATGGAGGTTCAAAATGAAGCAAGGGGTTTTGGTTTATGACCAGAAAACGGATCGCATGGATGTTCGTTTTAATCTGGAGGAATACTACGGAGGTTTACACTGCGGCACCTGTATGGAGGTGTTCGTAAACAACCGCTGGAAGCCTACACGGATTGAATATGCCTGCGGAGACACTGGCTGGTATCTGGTTGGCATTCCGACTTCATCGCTTACCGGATTAAGAGTCCGGATGAGCTGAAAAGCTGGTATCTCTATTTACAGGATAGGCTTTCTGGAATAACTTGTCAAACATAATGTTACATTGAGCGTTTATTCATCCCCTATCGGGAAGGGTAAACGCTCTATTTTTTTACCCAAAATAAAAGAGGAAGGCAGGAGGAGTGAATGTGAGTAACAAAAAATATGCTGCGGGAAAGCCGGAAGATTGCTCGCTGTGCTTTTTCTGGAAAAATGCAAGGCAGGGCTGCTCTCTCGGAAAAGAGAACTGCTATTTTATTATTTCTGAACCGGAAAAAGAAAAAAGCGATTGTGACGGATGCCCTTACGGACGAGCACATCCCTGTATTGGCTGGTGTACGAAACAGATAATGCGTGAGATTGGCATCAAAGGTTAGAGAGGTGAAGGAAGATGCAAAGGAGAAAAAAATATTCCCGTTATCAGTATCCGAAAGAATGTAAAAGGTGCGAATACTTTCAGCCACGCTGGCGGTATCGCTTTTGCTATTACACACGCTGCCCGTATCAGATCAGGGACAGCACAATTCGTAAGACGCCGCTGAAGAAAGAAAATTTCCCGCCGAAAGAGGTGGTGAGCATGAAAAATGTATGAGGAATTTTTCGGAATTGAGGAATCCGAGCAGTACGCTTTTTATCGGGTTCCCAAACTCCTGTTTACCAATGAACGGTATCGCAACCTGTCAGCGGAATCCAAACTGCTGTATGGCTTATTTCTGGATCGTATGGGTATTTCTCAGAAAAACGGATGGATTGATAAAGACGGAAGGGTTTACATCATCTATACGGTTGAAGACATCATGGAAGCACTTGGCTGTGGGAATAAGAAAGCGATTCAGCTACTCGCAGAACTTGAGAAAAAGGGGAATCTCATCTGGCGGAAGAAGCAGGGACTGGGAAAACCGAATCTGATTTATATGAAAAAATTTATTTTTCCACAGAGCGATCAGGAAGGACACTTCTTGAAGTGTGAAAATGACACTTCTGGAAATGTCAATCCGACACCTTTGGAAATGTCAAAAGGACACGGTAATAATACTAATAAGAATAATCTTAATGATAATAATATGAATCTTTCCTTTCCTTCCGGAGATTCCGGAATGGAACACGGAACGGATGGGGATTACTCATACTATCATGAATATTTTTTTGAACGGCTTGAGATTGAAATCCTCTACAAAAATTATCCGTATGATAAAGAACTGCTGGATTCCATTTTAGCTCTGATTGTGGAAACCATGTGCAGCAAAAGAAAACAGATTCGTATTGCAGGCGATGATAAACCTGTAGAGATTGTGAGAAGTCGTTTTATGAAACTTAATTCGGAGCATATTAAGTTTGTGATGGACTGCTTTAAAGAAAATACAACGAAGATTCGCAATATCAAACAGTATCTGCTTGCAACGATATACAATTCTATCCTGACAATAGATGGATATTTTGACGCACTGGTGCGGCATGATCTGTCAGAGGGATGAAGGGAGGTGATGAAGATTGAACAAGTATGAAAAACGAAGGAGAGGTGGAGAGATTGTCGAAAGCAACGGTTATGGCGGTAGTGAATCAGAAAGGCGGGACGGGTAAGACCACAACCTGTGAGAATCTTGGCGTTGGTCTTGCAATGGAAGGGAAAAAGGTTCTCTTGGTAGATACCGACCCACAGGCATCGCTGACCATTTGCCTGGGACATCCTGTTCCCGATCAGCTCTCTCCTACACTGTCAGATATGATGGGGAAAATCCTTCTTGAACAGCCGATTGCTTCAGGTGAAGGCATTTTGCATCACCCGGAAGGTGTTGACCTGATGCCAGCCAATATCGAATTATCCGGTTTGGAGGTATCTCTGGTGAATGCCATGAGCCGGGAAACCATTCTCAGGCAATACCTGGATACTGTGAAACAGAACTATGATTTTATCCTGCTGGATTGTATGCCTTCTCTGGGGATGCTCACGGTCAATGCACTGGCTGCGGCTGACAACGTGCTGATTCCGGTGCAGGCGGCTTATCTTCCGGCAAAAGGTCTGGAACAGCTTTTACAGACGATCAACAAGGTACGCCGGCAAATCAATCCGAAGTTAAAAATCGAGGGTATCCTGCTGACGATGGTGGACAGCCGTACTAATTATTCCAAAGAAATCAGCAGCCTGATTCGGGAAAACTATGGTGGGAAGCTCAAAGTCTATAAGACAGATATTCCCCGTTCTGTCCGTGCGGAGGAAATAAGTGCGGAAGGAACCAGTATTTTCAAGCATGATCCGAAAGGCAAGGTGGCGGATGCCTATCGGGTACTGACAAAGGAGGTGCTTCACAATGCCGAAAAGAAGCGGAAACATCAGCTTGAGCAGCTACGATGATATTTTCCAGACTGACCAGTCAAGGGAAGAAGCCCAGCAGGAACGGGTACAGGAGATTCCTCTTTCTGAACTTCACCCATTTAAAGGACACCCATTCAAGGTGCTGGACGATGATGCCATGCAGAAAACTGTGGAGAGCATCACACAGTTTGGTGTTATGACACCGGCGATTGCCCGTCCCCGTCCGGAAGGCGGTTATGAGCTGATTGCAGGACATCGCCGCCACCATGCTTCGGAGCTTGCCGGAAAAGAAACCATGCCGGTGATTGTGCGTGATATGGACGATGATGCCGCCACGATTTTGATGGTGGATTCTAATTTGCAAAGAGAAACCCTTCTTCCCAGTGAGAGGGCTTTCGCTTATAAGATGAAGTTGGAAGCGATAAAACATCAGGGACAACGAACCGATTTAACTTCATCCCAAGTTGGGATGAAGTTGCAGGCAATGGATATTGTGGGGCAAGAAGCAGGTGATAGTAGAAATCAGGTTCATCGCTATATCCGTCTGACAGAACTGATTCCTGAACTGCTGGATATGGTAGACGAAAAGAAAATCGCTTTCAATCCGGCGGTAGAGCTGTCCTATCTGAAAAAAGAGGAACAGAAAGATTTTCTGGAAGCGATGGACTATGCTCAGGCTACTCCTTCCCTGTCGCAGGCACAGCGACTGAAGAAATTCAGCCAGGAAGGAAAATGCAGTCTGGATGCCATGTGTGCGATTATGTCCGAAGAAAAGAAAAGCGAGTTGGATAAGGTCACTATCAAAAATGACGTGCTTCGGAAGTATTTTCCGAAGTCCTATACACCGAAGCAGATGGAGGATACCATCATTAAACTGCTGGAACAGTGGCAGAAAAAACGTGAGAAATCTATGGAGCGATAGGAGGATATGGATGTTTGCTGAAAAAGAAATGAGCGATGCTTTGAAATGGCTGTTTGATCTGTACCAGCCGGAGGACTATGAAGCGTATGACGAGGAAGAAGTCGGCAGTGTTGCTTTGTGCTTGCCGGAAATCTGCATGGCTCTGAGAGATAAGGTGGAAACTCCTTACGAGTACACGATAAGAACCAATATTGACCAGGGATTTGAGTATCGTGGCAAGGAATTATTTGTGCAGAGAGCCTGCCTGCTTTACACCGATATGGAAATCAGCGTCTTTGATATGGTGGATACTTCCTATAATCGGGAACTGTGGCTTCTGGAAGATATGAGTTTTGCAGTGGTACACAATGTCAGCATGGTTGTGAAATCTGAAGATTATTATTACACAACAGAATACCGTTCCATTGTGAAGCTGCTGAAAGAAAGAGATGACCTGTTCTTCACTCCTGAAAGCCTGATGGAAGAACTGGATGATATGTGTATTCCTCAATGGGAAAGCGAAGCGACTATTTATGAACTGTAAGGTTTGTAGATGGTCGCTTTTTCTATATCTAACAGAAACGGAGGTCGAGAGTTGTGAAAGAATACGACATCAAAATCACGGAAACACTTGAAAAGACTGTGACGGTGGAAGCCGCTTCCCGTGAAGAAGCCGAAGAACAGGTAAGGCAGGCGTATTACGATTCGGAATATATTCTGGATTCCGAGAACTTTACGGGTGTTGAGTTTGGCACAGAAGCGGAACGTGAGCTTGTTCAGGAACAGAAGCATCTGATGAATGTTCTTCTGGTCAAACCGGGAATGTATCCACAGGCTGTTCAGATCGGCAGTGAACTGGAAGATTTGCAGAAAGCTGTGGGTGGTGATATTGAAGCGGTCTATCCGTTCAATGAAGAAGTTGCTCTTGTGGTGAATGATGAGGGCAAGATAAATGGAAGCGAGCTGAACCGGGCACTGCGGGATGATAACGGGCAGATTTATGACATTATCGCCGGTGATTTTCTGGTAGTCGGTTTGGGAGAAGAAGATTTCGCTTCCCTGTCCCCGGAACTGATGGAGCAATTTGAAAAGGAATTTCATCAGCCGGAAATGTTTGTACGGATGGGACGCAGCGTTATGGCACTTCCTTTGCCGGATGACAAGGTAAGAGTTGCGGAAGCGCCTAAGAAAGCGGAAGTCATGCCGCAGAAGAACAGTCCGGACAGAGATGTTTTGTGAGGAGGTATCCAATGGCGGATAAAACAATTAAGGAATTGATGGAAGAAATGAGGGCAAAGGCAGGTGCAAAAGAATATCATGGACATTCTTATATGGACTTGCAGCGTTTTGCCGATGATACCAGGCATATGATTATTTTTGATGTTCTTTCAAATGATTCGCCCGTTGGCTGGAAAGGTGAACGAACCAGGCTCTATCTGACCCAGGCAGGGTATGAAAAAGCCCTGGACAATCAGGATAAAGGACATATCAAGATTATCAGTCATGCCAAAGTATCCAGAGGAAATCTGTTCTACGATCAGAAAGATGTAGTTCGATAAAAAGGAAAGGATAAAACAGTGGATGAAAATTTGAAAATTGTACCCTTTAAATGGGAACTGGGCGAGGAAAAAGTATCGCTGCATATTGGTGAATATCAATACGGCGATCGGCTTTATATTGGAATTACTTCTCATGGTGAAGACGGACCGGAACCATTTGCTGATATGACAGTAAATCTTCCGGCTTTTTCTTTGGAACCGAATGAAGCGTTCATCAACGGTGACATCAGCAAAGACCTGTTAGCGTTTATCAAAGAGAACAAACTGGGAAAAGTGCTGCCATATACCGTTAAACAGGGATTTGGAAAATATTCTGTAGTGGCGTTTGATTTGGAGAAATTAAAAGAATTTGATCCCAAAGGGATTGCAGAATTTAAGAAAACTCATGATATTCCTGACAAGCAGCCCAGGAAGCAGAAACAAAAATCCAAAGGAATAGACCGTTGAGGTTTATTCTCTCTATCATGTGTGGAAGGAGGTAGATTGCTTTGCAGGAAGAAGTGGAAAACAGGACAGTGAATCTGGCAATCAGTACAACCAGGCTGACGGTAAGAAGCATTGTTGCTGGTATTCGCAAATATATGCAGCATCGTGAGAAGGTAAAGGCAAGAAAAGGCAGAGATCCGGCGGTGCATGGAAAGCAGTCGGTAAAAAAACTGTTGGGGCAGAATCAGGGTGCTGCCAATGCGGAAATTGAAAAAGAAGGCATCAAAGACTTTGAGCGTCTTGCAAAAAAGTATGGTGTAGATTTTGCGGTACGGAAGGATAAGACGGTTGATCCGCCCCGATATTTCGTTTTTGTCCGTGCAAAGGATGCCGATGCACTTGATACCATCTGTAAGGAACATCAGGCAAGGTCAATGACAAAGGACAAGAAACCGAGTGTGCTGGCACAGCTCAGTAAGTTTAAAAATCTGGTAGCATCCGTGCCGAAGAAGATTCGGGAAAAGAAACAGGAGCGTGATCTGTGATGGACTCTAAAAAAATTAAAAAGCTCCTAATTCTGAATATCCCATATTTCATTGTGGGATTGATTGCAACAAATTTCGGAGAAGCATGGCGTATGGCTGAGGGTGCGGACAGTTCCGCTAAAATCCTCAGCCTTTTTTCTACCCTTCCAGCGGCGTTTGGGAACCCTTTGCCGAGCTTACACCCATTTGATTTGCTTATTGGCATCGCCTGCGGAGCCGGTTTGCGGCTGGCAGTATATTTGCGGGGAAAAAACGCAAAAAAATATCGTCACAATGTAGAGTATGGCTCTGCCCGTTGGGGAACTGCCAAAGATATTGAGCCGTTTATGGCCCCGAAATTTGAGGATAATATCATTCTCACAAAAACGGAGCGATTGATGACGAGCAACCGTCCGAAAAATCCTGCCAATGCCAGAAATAAAAACGTCCTGATTGTAGGTGGTTCCGGTTCCGGTAAAACCCGCTTTTGGTTGAAACCCAACTTGCTTCAGATGCACTCAAGCTACGTTGTCACTGATCCGAAGGGAAGTATTGTCATCGAGTGCGGCAATGCACTTTTGAAGAACAATTACAATATCAAGATTTTCAACACCATCAACTTTAAAAAGTCGATGCACTATAACCCGATGGCGTATATCCATTCCGAAAAAGACATTCTGAAGCTGGTGACAACGCTGATAGCGAACACAAAGGGAGATGGAAAAGCCGGTGACGAGTTCTGGACGAAAGCGGAAACACTCCTCTACTGTGCTTTGATTGGGTATATCCATTATGAAGCGCCACTGGAGGAGCAGAATTTTTCTACTCTGATTGAATTTCTCAATGCGATGGAAGTGCGTGAGGATGACGAAGAATTTCAGAATCCGGTTGATATGATGTTCGAAGCATTGGAAAAGAAAAAACCAGATCATTTTGCTGTCCGCCAATATAAAAAATATAAACTGGCGGCAGGCAAAACAGCGAAAAGTATTCTTATTTCCTGCGGTGCTCGGCTGGCTCCCTTTGACATTCAGGAGGTGCGGGATATTACCGCCTACGATGAGTTACAGCTGGATACGCTTGGAGATAAGAAAACTGCTTTGTTCCTTATCATGTCGGACACGGACAGCACCTTTAATTTCCTGATTTCCATGATATACACGCAGCTTTTTAATCTGCTGTGTGAGAAAGCAGATGATGTGTACGGCGGCAGACTTCCGGTTCATGTGAGATGTTTGATTGATGAAGCTGCCAATATAGGGCAGATTCCCAATCTCGAAAAACTGGTGGCAACGATTCGTTCCAGAGAGATTTCCGCCTGTCTGGTATTGCAGGCACAATCTCAGCTGAAGGCAATTTACAAGGACAATGCCGACACGATCATTGGTAACATGGACTCCCGTATCTTTCTTGGTGGTTCTGAGCCGACCACTCTGAAAGAACTGAATCAGGCACTTGGGAAAGAAACCATTGATATGTACAACACATCAAATACCAGAGGTAACAGCCCGTCTTACGGCATGAATTATCAAAAATTGGGGAAAGACCTTGCTTCCGTGGATGAACTTGCCGTACTGGATGGCAGTAAATGTATCTTACAGCTGCGTGGAGTCAGACCGTTTTTATCGGATAAATATGATCTTACGCAGCATCCAAACTTTAAACTGACCGCAGACTATGACAAGAAAAATGAGTTCAAAATCGAAGAATTTCTCAGCCATCGTCTGCGGCTGAAAGCGAACGATGAATTTGTTGTGGTGGATGCGGATTAACGGAAAGGAGCGATTTCGATGCATGATTTGAAAGCAGTATCTTCGCTGGTGAAGCAGATTTTGGAGGAAAATGCTTCTGCAAGGAACAGCGACAATGTTCTGTATCTGGAAATTTTGCGATACTATTCCTCAGCAAAAGGCGTTAACCTGTATCAGCTGACTGTACCTGATTTTCTGATGAAGCTGGAGCAGAAAGGCTTTCCGGCGTTTGAAACGGTCAGACGCAGCAGACAGAAAGTGCAGGCAACTTACCCTGAACTGGCAGCGACAGGCACTGTGGGTGCATTTCGGGCAAGAAATGAAAAGGTGTATCGGGAGTTTGCCAAAAGTGAGGTGTAGTTCTGGTGTATCTCATCTTTTGGATGAAAGAATCGAAAGGTGGTGGTGATATATATGACTGCATAAAAAAGAGGGTGAACATGAAAACAAAATATGAGAACGAATAGCAGCCTTCCGACCGAAACAACGGTATAGCGGAAGGCTTTTTTTGTACCCAAAGTTCATGATTTCAGATTCAGGAGGATTACAATATGGAATTTTTCACTTCCGCAGTAGATGTTTTGAAGATTTTGGTTATTGCTCTCGGTGCTGGTCTTGGCATCTGGGGTGCAATTAACTTGCTTGAGGGCTACGGCAATGACAATCCCGGGGCTAAATCCCAGGGCATGAAACAGTTGATGGCAGGCGGCGGTGTGGCGCTGATCGGGACCACACTTGTTCCTCTGCTTGCGGGTCTGTTTTCCTGATTACCGGAGAGTAAATCCCTGGGCAGGCGGTGAAAGCCGCCTGTTACATACCAAATATTATTCGAGAAAGGAAACGAAAAATGGGAAGAAGAAAAAGATTGTATCCTGCGAATCTGCTGACAGAATTATCGCTGAATGAGGAAATGGGAACAAACATTGATTATGAAAATTTGAGTGCGGATCAGCTTGAAGGGCTGAACTATGTTCTCTCCTGCCTGACAGAACGAAACAGGCTTCTTATCCGTGAATATTATGAGAATTACAAAAGCCGGCGGCAGATAGCTGAACAATACCATCTGACTGAGAACAGAGTGCGCCAGTGTATTTCCCGTGCACTGGGGGATTTGAATGGAAACAGGCGGATGTTTGCCTATATCACGAATGGTTATTGTGCCAATGTTGAGTATCTTACCCATCAGTTGGCTGAAGAAGAAACAATTTATAGACAGAGAAGAGGAATTTGCGGCAGTGAGCATCTTTTTTATCAGGATATTTATGAACTGTCATTTCCAACGAGAATATATCGTGCACTAAAAATAAATCAGATTCATACGGTTCGGGAACTGCTGATTCGGACTTGTGCCGGATGCCGTATTAGAAATCTGGGAGATATTTCAAAGGCACAAATACTGGAAAAGCTGACAATGGAAAATTTATTGCCGGTTCATTTTGAGATTGAACCATTGCCAGCTTCCCTGCCGCAACTGAACAGAGAAGCAGAAATATTCAGGAAACTCAATTCCTGTGACATATAAATCGCAGGCGGCATCCTGCTGCCTTTACATAGTCAGGTAACTGTTATCGGTTATCTGGCTATTTTTATATCCGCATCCTTTCGGCAGGTGCACATGGCGAAAGTGCGGAATCAACCATCAATCTATTTTTTATCACAGGAGGAAAACGTATGGAATTTTTCAACTCGGCAGTAACGGTTCTTCAGACTTTGGTAGTGGCTCTCGGTGCAGGTCTTGGTATCTGGGGTGCAATTAACTTGCTTGAGGGCTACGGCAATGACAATCCCGGGGCTAAATCCCAGGGCATGAAACAGTTGATGGCAGGCGGCGGTGTTGCCCTGATTGGTATCACGCTGGTTCCGCTTCTCTCCGGTCTGTTCGGTTAAGAGATTCGGGGTTCGGGTGTCAGGAGGAGATGGTCGATGGAACAGTCTGTATTTGAAGTCGTAAAACAGTCTGTTACTACAAAAGCCGCCGCAGAACATTACGGGATTGAGGTTAAGCGGGGTGGAATGGCAAAATGTCCATTCCACTCCGATCAATCTCCCAGCCTGAAACTGAACGATGACTATTATTATTGCTTTGGATGTGGTGCGACAGGTGATGTGATCGATTTTGTTGCCCGCTTATTTCAAATCGGCAATAAAGAAGCGGCAGAAAGAATTGCCGCAGATTTCGGGCTTCAATATGACACTCATGTTCCGTATGTTTTACCGAAACGAACAGCTACAGCAGTTCAGATTGCAAAACAGCGGGAACGTTACACCTATGGGGTGCTGACCCGCTATCACAGTCAACTGCAAGAATGGTTGGCAAGGTATGCCCCGGAAAATCCGGATGATGAGATTGATTCCAGGTATTTAGAAGCAATTCATCAAAAAGATTATGTGGAGTATTTGATGGACACGTTTCTCAGCAGCAGTCTGGAAGAAAGGGCTTTGATCTGCTCAGAACGGAATCCGGACATACGAAGAATCGCCCACCGTCTTGTACAGCTGACTAATGAAAACAGGCAAATTTCAACGGAATTTCTATCACGATAAGGAGGAAACCATATGAGTTTTTTTAATGAAGCAGTAACCGTTCTTCAGACTTTGGTAGTGGCTCTCGGCGCCGGTCTTGGTATCTGGGGTGCAATTAACTTGCTTGAGGGCTACGGCAATGACAATCCCGGGGCTAAATCCCAGGGCATGAAACAGTTGATGGCAGGCGGCGGTGTTGCCCTGATTGGTATCACATTGGTTCCGCTGCTTTCTGGTTTGTTTGGTTAATTCGCAAAAGGAGGTAATCGCCTTTGGACAGCATACTCCAACAGATCACAGACTGGCTGA
>NZ_JBKSWG010000015.1:0-63158 GCF_047234585.1 Sellimonas sp.
AGCAGACGGACAGTTTGTAAAAGCTGGAAACATCCTTTACAGACAGCGTGGAACAAAGATCCATCCGGGTCTTAACGTAGGACGCGGCGGAGATGATACACTGTTCGCTACAGCAGACGGTGTTGTCAGATTCGAAAGAAAAGGAAGAGACAAGAAACAGGTTTCTGTTTATCCTGTAGCTGAATAGCAGGCATCAGTCGATTTTCGTGTTTTTTCACGGGAAGGTCTTAATAATAGGCTTCAAATCTTCTTGGTTTGAAGCCTTGTTTTTTACCTCCAACATCTATATAATTAACTATGACACAAGCAGAATTGAATTTTTGAGAGGAAAAATCATGTTTTCAGACAGAGCAAGAATTTTTATAAAATCAGGAAAAGGCGGAGATGGGCATGTAAGTTTCCGTAGAGAGATGTATGTTCCAAACGGCGGGCCTGATGGAGGAGACGGCGGGAAAGGCGGAGATGTTATCTTCGAAGTGGATAAAGGTCTCAATACCCTCGTCGATTTCCGGCACAGCAAAAAATTCTGTGCCCAGCCTGGGGAGCCGGGAGGAAAAAGAAGGTGTCACGGCGCCAATGGAAAAGATATTGTCCTGCGTGTCCCGGAAGGGACGATCATCCGGGAAGCGGAGAGCGGAAAAGTGATCGCCGATATGTCCGGAGAAAACACTCGTCAGGTCATCTTAAAAGGCGGAAAGGGCGGACTGGGAAATCAGCACTTTGCCACATCTACCATGCAGGTTCCAAAATATGCCCAGCCGGGGCAGCCATCCCAGGAACTTTGGGTAAATCTGGAACTCAAGGTCATCGCGGACGTTGGGCTGATCGGATTTCCAAACGTAGGGAAGTCCACCTTCCTTTCCAGAGTAACCAATGCTAATCCAAAGATTGCAAATTACCATTTTACAACCCTCGCACCGAACCTTGGTGTTGTGGATCTGGGAGACGGAGAGGGATTCGTACTTGCCGATATCCCAGGGCTGATCGAAGGCGCTTCTCAGGGAGCTGGTCTCGGTCACGAGTTTCTTCGCCATATCGAACGTACCAAGATGATGATCCATGTCGTGGATGCGGCCGGAAGCGAAGGGCGAGATCCGATTGAAGACATTTATAAGATCAATGAAGAGCTGGAACAATACAATG
The DNA here is from genome assembly GCF_047234585.1 of Sellimonas sp. NCBI lineage: Bacteria > Bacillati > Bacillota > Clostridia > Lachnospirales > Lachnospiraceae > Sellimonas > Sellimonas sp. The sequence goes on from NZ_JBKSWG010000015.1 coordinate 1,144, forward strand.
CAGGGATTGCCGCACGTCCGCAGGTTATTGCTGCCAATAAAGTAGATCTTGTTTACAGCGGCGACGAAGATCCTGTAGAACGGATCCGTGCAGAGTTTGAGCCAAAAGGATATCGTGTATTTGCCATCTCCGGCGTGACCGGCGAAGGTATTCGTGATCTCCTCTGGTACGTCAACAACGAATTAAAACACCTGGATGCAAAACCGATCACTTTCGAGCAGGAGTTCTTTCCGGAAGACGAACTTCTTGTGGCTGATCTGCCATATACAGTGGAAAAAGACGAGGAAGGTGTTTTCGTAGTAGAAGGTCCGAAGATCGAAAAAATGCTTGGCTATACGAATCTGGATTCCGAAAAAGGATTCGCATTCTTCCAGAAATTCCTGAAAGATACTGGTATCCTGGACAAGCTGGAAGCTCTCGGAGTAGAAGAGGGCGATACGATTCGCATGTACGGACTTAGTTTTGAATATTACAAATAGGAAAGGAATAGATTCAATGACATCCAAACAACGAGCATACTTAAAGGGACTGGCCATGACGATAGATCCTATCCTTCAGATTGGGAAATCAAGCATGACTCCTGAATTTACGAAGGCCGTGGCCGAAGCACTCGAAGCGAGAGAACTGATCAAAATTCACGTTCTGCAGAACTGCGCCGACGATCCGCGCGAAATGGCGGACAGCCTTGCAGAACGTACGCATTCCCAGGTTGTGCAGGTTATCGGAAAAAAGATTGTCTTGTACAAAGAGGGAAAAAAAGAAAAGAAAAAGATCGAACTTCCGAGGTAACAGCATGAAGACCGGTATCATGGGAGGCACGTTCAATCCGATACACAACGGACATCTGATGCTCGCTGAACACGTAATGGAAGAATTTGGTCTGGATGAAATCTGGTTCATGCCAAACGGCAATCCTCCTCACAAACGGCAGGAATCCATCGGAACCAGCACATCGGACCGTCTTGAAATGGTCCGGATCGCCATAGGGGACTGCCCGAAGTTCAGCATCCAGCCATACGAGGCCGAAAAGAAGACGGTATCATACTCATACCAGACAATGGAAGAATTTCGTAAAAGTTATCCGGACCGGGATTTTTACTTTATCATCGGAGCGGATTCCCTGTTTCAGATGGAAACATGGGGACACCCCGATCGCCTCCTCTCTTGCTGTACTGTCATTGCCGCAAAGAGAGACAGTAAGGAGACAGATCAGGATATGAAAAAACAGATTTCTTATCTGGAGGAAAAATATCATGCACAGATCCTTCTGTCACGATCTCCGGTTTTTGAAGTTTCTTCCAGTGAAATCCGTGAGATGATCCAAAGGAACCATCCTATAGAAGGACTTGTTCCGGATGGTGTTGCTGATTATATAAGAGAAAATCATATATATGGAGATGGGAACGATGAATCAGAGAATCAGCAAAATGCGTAAAAAATTAAAGAAATATCTGGATCAGGACAGATATGAGCACACACTCGGAGTAATGTACACAGCAGCTTCGCTTGCGATGCGGTATGGTTATGATATGGATGAAGCCATGATCGCCGGCTTACTGCATGACTGTGCAAAATGTATTCCTTCTCAGAAGAAGATCAAGTTATGTGCCAAATATCACTTGAGTATTTCAGAGAGCGAATATCAAAATCCAAGCCTTCTCCATGCAAAGTTGGGGGCCTTTCTTGCCGCCAAAAAATATCATGTGGAAAATCAGCGGATTCTGAACGCCATCGCTTGTCACACGACGGGAAAACCAAATATGACACTGTTGGACAAGATTATTTATATTGCTGATTTCATTGAGCCAGGCAGAAATGAAGCTCCAAATCTTTCCAAGGTAAGAGAGCTGGCATTCCAGGATCTAGACAAGTGTCTCTTCCGCATTCTGGAAGACTCACTCGCTTATCTCCACACACGCGATCTCTCAATTGATCCGCTGACGGAAAAAACCTATTTATATTATAAAGAACAAATGCACTTATAAGAATTATGGAAAGGAGCAATTGTATGAGCAATGCTTTAGACAATTCAAAGAAAATGGCGTCACTTGCCTACAAGGCACTGGATGACAAAAAGGGCGAAGATATCCGTGTCATCGATATCTCGGAAGTAAGCGTTCTTGCAGACTACTTTATCATTGCAAACGGAAACAGTGACAGCCAGGTTCGGGCTCTTGTTGACAATGTAGAAGAAGAGCTTGCCAAAGCAGGATACGAAGTAAAGCAGCGGGAAGGATATGGTCTCGGAAGCTGGGTTCTCCTGGATTTCGGCGATATCATTGTCCACGTTTTTGATAAAGAAAACCGGCTTTTCTACGATCTGGAACGAATCTGGAAAGACGGAAAAACGGTTATGCTGGATGATTTAAAATAAAGAGATATATTTAAGAGAAGGGTACGAAAAAACGAAACATCATTTTTTCATACCCTTCTGTTTTTATTTTCTGATTAAACATGAAAGCGCATCAGGCCAATCACTTTTCCAAGAACTGTCACATCATCAACGATAATCGGATCCATGGTGTCATTCTCCGGCTGAAGACGATAGTGTCCATCCTCCTTATAGAATCTCTTTACAGTGGCTCCGTCATCTACCATAGCCACGACAATCTCCCCATTGTCCGCTGTACTTTTCTGCTCCACAAGAATATAGTCCTTGTCATAAATCCCAGCATTTATCATGCTGTCTCCCTTAACACGAAGGAAAAAAGTCTGGGCATTCGGCAGCTTTTCCACCGGAACCGGAAAATAGTCTTCGATATTCTGTTCTGCCAACAGCGGTTCTCCGGCAGCGACGCGGCCGATGATCGGAATATTTGCCATCTCCCGCCTAGTCAGATTAAAATTATCGTCCAGAATTTCGATGGCACGTGGTTTCGTCGGATCCCGTCTGATATACCCATTCTTCTCCAGTGTTTCAAGATGTGAATGGACAGAAGAAGTAGACTTTAAATTGACAGCCTCGCAGATTTCCCGAACCGCCGGAGGAAAGCCCCGCGTTAGAATCTGTCCTTTGATATATTCCAAAATCTCAGACTGCTTCTTTGTGATATTGCCGTTACCCATATGTAAATCCCCCTGAATTTCGTATCTTTTATTTATTCTACCATATACTGTCTGCAAAAGCAAACAGATATTCGGAAAATATGTTCGAATCGTCAAAATTTAAAATATGCAAATGGAAAAATTTGCAAGAATATTCGTTTGAGTGTTATACTAGATATAGTACAAGATTCAGTGTAAAACAGGAGGAAACAAAAATGCGAAAAAACTTTGGAGTAAAACCGTACACTTATCCACAACCAGTATTTATCATTGCTACATACGGTACGGACGGTACACCGGATGCAATGAATGCCGCATGGGGCGGAATCAGCGAAGGCAATGAACTCTCTATGTGCATCAGTGCAGGCCACAAAACAACGAAAAACATTCTGGAGAGAAAAGCTTTTACAGTCAGCATGGCAGACGTGGAGCATATGACGGCCTGTGACTATGTGGGTATCGAATCGGGGAACAAAGTGGCGGACAAGTTTGAAAAAGCCGGATTCCATGCTGTCAAATCAGAATTTGTCGATGCACCGCTGATCGAAGAACTCGCAGTGGCAGTTGAATGCCGACTGAAGAGCTACGATGAAGAGACATGCCGCCTGGTAGGCGAGATCGTGAATGTCAGTGTGGATGAACGTGTCCTGGACGAACAGGGAAATGTAGACGTCACAAAAGCAGCGCCGATTACATTCGATCCATTTAACAATGCTTATATCCGGCTTGGCGAAAAAGTTGGCAACGCATTTCAGGACGGCAAGGCATTAAAATAAAAGAGAATAAATTTGATAAAGCGGAGCTATTGCAAAAGCAGATGATAAATCTGCCGGAGCAATGGCTCTTTTTACATGAAAAACAGATTCTAAAAAACTATATTGACAAACATACGTTCGTGTATTATACTTTAATTACAAAAAAGAACAAATGTTCGCAAACATTTGTTTGCGCATAGAAGTGAACATTTATGGATAAGATAGGACAAAAGAGAAATCGAAGTCCGTACAGATATGATACGGAAAAGGAGTGGGAGTTATGAAGAACAGCAGTAGAAATCAAATATCCATGACAAGGGCCGAGAGAGGGAATAAGAAAAAGATATCAAAGAAAAGACAAGCAGCTTTTCGGTTTCGTCTCCTCATCGGAGCCGTAATCTTGTTTGCATCCATATCGGTTCTGTCGGCAGGGACGCTATTGTCCAATGCAAAAGGTAACCGGGCGGAGGATCCTGTCTATTTTGAATATTATAAAAATATTGAGGTCAAAGATGGAGATACCCTCCACGGACTTGCAAAAGAATATAATACCAGCATTGAACAATCCGATGATGCATATGTAAAAAAACTGAAAAAATTGAATCACATGAAGTCAAGTGGTCTGATACCAGGCCAGTCACTGATCATCATGTACTATGATACGGAATATAAGTAATCTGTAATAAGTTATCTGTATAGTTAAGCTCTCCCATTGGGCCGTCTCGCAGCACATACCCGCTGTGGGCGGCTCTTTTTTTCTTTCACGATGAGTTCGATGCAAAATTTTATCTTAAGAAATTCTTTCGAAACTTTGCCAAACGACCTTTAGAATTTGAATTTACAATACAGGATCCTTTTCTTTTTTATACCTAATGTGCATCGGGATTGTCTGTGCGGGTGCTTCCTTCGTCCTTTTTGTTCTTGGCAGGAAAGAGGATGGTTGGAAAATGGGAAAAGGTTATCCGGTTATCTTTCAAGCTCCTCCTGAGACTGCGTGCCTCATATGCCTGATCATTTTTTCTGTAAACCGATATCTTGCCGGTATGGTTTACGCGACAACACAGCACAAATTCCTTCAGATTCTGCCCAAGGAAGCCGCCATCGGAAATAATATCCTGCCTATGGCTGTGAATATCATCGTGTGGTTTTTCGTGTTTGCGCTTTTTTACTGGGCCTTTATATGTATCCTTCCGGTCTTTACTATGAAGAAAAAATATTTCCAGGAACGTTCTCTTATCGTCGCCTTTGTCGTGTGGGTCAAAAACGGAGGAGGCAGGCTAAGAGATGGTACTGAAACTGTCATTGGACGTATCCGGACATTTCTGAAAAGACAGTATGACGCCCTTCTCCATCTTGATTTCCAGGATAAGACAAACCGTACGATTTTCCGAATCGTAGGAATCAATTTTGTTATTGTTTTTCTGATCTCACTGTTCGGTGTCACAGGCATATGGGCTTTTGCTTTGTATTCAGTCGTGTTGTTTGTGTTTCTCCGGCGATATTTCCGAAAGATCCAGGAACAGTATAAAGGGATACTGAAAGCGACAAGAGCACTGGCTAAAGGAAAGTTGGATGAGCCGCTCACAGAAGATGTCGGGATTTTCGCACCGGTACAAGAGGAACTCCGGCGAATCCAGCACGGCTTTCAAAAGGCGGTAAAAGAGGAAGTCAAAAGTGAGCGGACAAAGACAGAGCTTATCACAAACGTTTCCCACGACTTGAAGACTCCTCTTACTGCGATCATCACGTACATCGATCTTGTCAGAACAGAACAAGACGAAGCAAAGCGCAAAGAGTACATCGACGTACTGGAGCGCAAATCGCTCCGTCTGAAAGTCCTGATAGAGGATCTCTTTGAGATCAGCAAAGCCACAAGCCGCTCCGCAACACTCCAATATATGAAAATAGATATTGTGGATCTGTTAAAACAAGTCTGCTTGGAATATGAGAGTGACCTTCAAAAAGCAGAGCTTGAGATGCGTTTTCGTCTTCCGGATACGAAGATCATCGTATGGCTGGATAGTCAGAAAACATACCGGATTTTTGAAAATCTCATTGTGAACATATCCAAATATTCCATGCCGCACACCCGGGTATACATCAGCATGACAGAATCGGAAGACAATGTCAGAATCGTCATGAAAAATATATCCCAGGAGGAAATCACTTTCGACACAGAAGAAATCACGGATCGTTTTGTGAGAGGAGACGCCTCCAGGAATACGGAAGGCTCTGGCCTCGGCCTTGCCATAGCCAAAAGTTTTGTGGAGCTTCAGCATGGAAGTCTTCGAATTTCTGCAGAAGCAGATTTGTTTAAGGCAGAAATCACACTTCCGAAAACGGATCCTTCTTCTTTGTCCACAAATACTTCCGGATAGATTGAGCCTTTTTGAAAAATGAGGTATAATCAATGAAACAACTACCCAGAAGGAGAATATTTCCATGTATACGAATAACCTGATAATCAGGCCTGCCGTTCCGGGAGATGCAAAAGATCTGATATCGATCTATGCACCTTATGTGAAGGAGACAGCTGTAACATTTGAGTATGATGTTCCCGACATCCCAGAATTTCAGCGCCGCATCAAACAGACACTAAATCGGTATCCTTACCTCGTGGCGGAGGAAGGGGAAACCATCGTCGGCTATGCCTATGCAGGCCCGTTCCATACCCGTGCAGCATATGACTGGTCTTGTGAGATCTCCATCTATCTGAAAAAAGACAGGAGAAGGCAGGGACTTGGAAAAACTCTTTATAAAACACTGGAGTCTGTCCTTGCAGCTCAGAACATTCTGAACGTGTATGCCTGTATCGCAGCTCCAAAAGAGGAAGATCCGTATCTTACGGAAGACAGTATGCGCTTCCACAGTCATATGGGATTTCGGCTTACTGGAAGATTTATAAGCTGCGGCTATAAGTTTTCCCGCTGGTACGATATGGTCTGGATGGAAAAGCAGATTGGTCCCCATCAGACATCCCAGCCGCCTGTCCGTTCTTTTGATGAAGTAAAGGATTTCTTTTTCTGATCTTCTGATTTTTCTAAGAAAATTCTTTCGTTTTTCCTGTTATGCTTTCCATAACAACTCAAAGGAGGGTTCTGTTATGGAAGCACTGGAATTGCGAATCAACCAACTTACCAAACAATACAAATCAAAAACTGCTGTAAACAACTTAAGTGTCACATTGACGCCTGGAATCTACGGACTTCTCGGAGCAAACGGAGCGGGAAAAACGACGCTTATGAGGATGCTCTGCGATATCCTGGACCCGACGTCCGGCTCGATTACCTATAACGGTATGGATATCCGACAGGCAGGGAGCAGCTACCGTAACCGTATCGGCTACCTTCCTCAGGATTTTGGATATTACCCTAATATGACAGCACCGGATTTTCTTTTGTACGTAGCTGCCCTGAAACACCTGCCATCTGATGAGGCATCAGTACGCACTGGGACTCTATTAAAAGCGGTAGGTCTTTCCGATATCGGGAAAAAGAAGATCAAAACATTTTCAGGTGGGATGAAACAACGGCTTGGTATCGCTCAGGCGTTTCTGAATGATTCTGCTGTCCTTATTTTGGATGAACCGACAGCAGGGCTTGATCCAAAAGAGCGGATACGTTTTAGAAATATGATTCAGGATTTTTCAGCAAAACGAATCATTCTTTTTTCTACGCACATTGTCTCTGATATCGAACATATTGCCACTGATATCCTTATCATGAAGGAGGGCTGCCTTCTTTACAAAGGACGGCCTCAGGACATTTCCACAACATTGGAAGACTTTCTTGCGACACACTTTGTCATGGAACGCCTTGTAGATGATTACGGAGTACTGCACAGTGTAAAAGATCTAACAGGTATGGATGAACTTCCGCGTCTTGAGATGGCGGATTTCTATGTGGAGACCGTCCATGATATCGGATCTTCCATGATGTTTCTCTTTTTGATTGCTGCTGTGATTTTTTCCACCATATATGCAGACGAAGGATCCACACGAATGGATCGTATCATCCGGATTTGGAAAAGAAAAGATCGGTCCGACCAAATGCATCATGTCCTTTCTTCTCATGACAGGCCTCTTTCTTGTTTCCCTTATGATCATTGTGATTCAAAATTTCATCATCTTCCCTGTCAACGGATTTGATGTCAGTATGAGCGCCCTTGTAAATGGTATGGAAGGTATCTCTATATCCATCGGACAGATGATGATTCTCGCTATCTTTGTGTCCTATGCAGGGCTTTTACTGTCTGGTTTTACTGCCTTTATCCTATCCTCAGGACTTACATCTTTCGCGGCAATCATCATCTCGATCGTCGTCATTCTGGCTCCTTCCATGATCTCCGTATACGAAAAAGGGATCTCGACTGTTCTTATCGGCTTTTTCCCGATCCGTTATGTTCAGTTCTATGGGATGATGACATACCTTCCGGGAAACCAGGCTGTATGGACCTATGCTGTCTACGGTATGGCATCCCTTCTCCTTGCAACGTTGTTTGCCTGTGGATCTGTAAAAATCTTCCGGAGCAGACAGATTACATAAAACGAAAACAAACCACAATGCCGATTGAAAAGATCGGAAATTGTTTGCAATTTGTCATTTATATATTGTATAATTGCATAATAGCGAAAAGACTGGAAGGAGATAAGCAAGGATGCATCACGACACACAGACAGCAGCCAAAATGTTAAAAGAAGGTAGTTATACCTGCGTATTTTGTAAAGGAGACTCCTATATCACAAGTACAGAACGCGGAGTAAAGCCTCTGCTTAGGCTGATTGAAACCAAGCGTAATGTACATGATTTTTCCGTGGCAGACAAAGTGGTTGGAAAAGCAGCAGCGCTATTGTATGTGCTTCTTGGAGTAAAAGAAGTCTACGCTATTGTCATAAGCAAGGCCGCTTCTGCAGTTCTTCATAAAAACGGCATTCCTTTCACATGCGGCACAGAAACTCCTGCCATAAGAAATCGGACAAACACCGGATTTTGTCCAATGGAAGAGACAGTCCGGGAGATAGAAGATCCATATCTTGCATATGATGCAGTCTGCAGAAAATTAAAAGAAATCGAAAATCCCAGTTGATGGGATTGTGAACACTATCAAAAGAGTCAGCGTAAGCTGGCTTTTTCTGTTCTGAAGTAACAGAGGAAGAGCAACAGGCAATTCACAGCCAAGTTTTACGTACAACCAACGAAGACTTACGCAAATTTTCCGAACAGTTAAGTAAACTTTGCGAACAGCTGTCGCTGTGTGCTTTGGGAAGCCAGAATATGCTCGATACCTGTAAAGACCTCCTCGAACAGGAAGATGTTTGCGGGGGCTGAAATAAATAAAGTTGGAGAGAACACGGGAAAAGTCATGAGAGCCTTGCATATTTTGCACAGAAGGTTTTCATGACTTTTTTCTGTATTTATTGTTTTGTATCTGTCAAAACAGCAGTTTATCTTTGAAAATAGTTTGGCGGACAAATACAGATTTATCCGAAAAAGTATGGTAATTTCCATTGTTTTATGTTAAACTACTCTCAGAAACCATATTTTGGACTGATTCATACAGACATCATTTTGGAGGTATATTTTATGGTAAAACCTGTTTCCTACCGTGAACAAGTAAAAATTGAAAATACTGTACGGCTTCGTGAATTCTTATCGGAACTTCCTCCTTACGTAAAGGAATATTTCCGGGCCAAGGAACCTACGACATCTGATAAAACCAGATTGTCATACGCGTATGATCTGCGTGTGTTTTTCCGTTTTCTTCAAGAAACCAATCCTTCGCTTCATGACAAACCGCTTTCCGAGATTTCTCTTCAGGATCTTGCTATGCTAAAACCCGTAGACTTCGAAGAATTTGAAGAATATCTCAAAGCCTACCGCACGCCTGACAACCGGACTGAAACCAATTCCCGTACCGGAATTGCCAGGAAAATGTCTTGCCTTAGAAGTTTTTATGACTACCTTTGCAAACGGGAACTTTTAAGCAATAATCCTGTTCGTCTTGTCGATATGCCGAAAATCAAGGAAAAAGCGATCATCCAGTTAGATACCGATGAAGTTGCAGCACTTCTGGATTATATTGAAAATTATGGAAATGATCTGACCGGTGTGAAGCTGTATCATTATCAAAAACAGAAATACCGTGATATCGCAATCGTTACTCTCCTGCTCGGAACAGGCGTTCGAGTTTCTGAGCTGGTTGGGCTGAACATTCAGGATGTAGATTTTAAAAATAACGGCATCCGGATCATCCGGAAAGGTGGAAATGAAATGATCGTCTACTTCGGCGAGGAAGTGGAAAAGGCGCTGAAAGAATATCTGGAGCTCCAGAGAAACGGCATCGCTCCCCTCTCCGGCCATGAAGATGCACTATTTCTTTCCGGTCAGAAAAAGCGGATCAGCATCGATGCTGTGGAAAAAATGGTAAAGAAATACTGCTCTGCTGTCTCTGTGAAAACAATTACTCCGCATAAGCTTCGCAGTACCTATGGCACTGCCCTGTACCGTGAAACCGGAGACATCTATCTGGTAGCAGATGTACTCGGTCATGCCGACGTCAATACCACAAAGAAACATTACGCCAAACTAAGCGATGAACGCCGCCGAAGTGCTTCCAAAGCCGTGGTTTTACGAGAGAAATAAGACATCCTCCTAACAGTCCCATATACATTTTTTTATATCCACATGTGTACTGTCCCGAAACGGTACACCTTCTTCTTTCAGGAGCTCCCCCTGTTCCTTCCATCCCGGAACAAGTCTTCCTGCATGATTTACAACTCTGTGACAGGGGTAGTCTCCATAATACTGGGCCACGCTGAGGGCTTTACCGACAAGCCTTGCATTTTTCTCTCTTCCGATCAGCCTTGCAATCTGCCCGTAAGTCGCCACATTCCCTTCCGGTATCTCTTCTACGACCGAAAGGATCTCATAAATCAGGTCTTCTTTCACGCTCTCTGTCTCCTCTTTTTGTTATTTAGAATCCTATTGATACACAATTTTGCAGAATTGTCCAAAATTCCCCCATTTTCCCATCCGTGTCCAATGACATTCTCCTCTTCTTCTCTTAAGATAAAATATAATATGATCCATTCATACAAGCAATATGATTTTGCTGTTACTTACAGAGGAGATCAGAAATGCAGAAAAAAACGATACTACATTCCGGGAAAAAGAAAAATCGGTACATCCATATGCCGAGTTTTACACCGACGCCATCGTTTGTTCATTTAAAAAATGGATCACAACAAAAGACTGCATCCAGCCTCAGCAATTTGCTCTTTTTCTCAAAAAGACGATTATCGGTGTATCAAGGTATGTGTGCGACCAGTGTCCGCCCGATCTTACAGATGAAATATAAAATAGTCAGCACGCCCATGGCAATATCAATGAAGAATGTAGAAAATCCCGTCACAAATATCTCACGGAATTTAGAAAACAGATTTTCTGGACGTACAAGCTGAATCGTGTTTTTCTTTGTAAAAAAGATTGTTACAACTCGCAGAATTCCATAGAATATCTTTTTTGGTACACTCATTTCTTTTTCCTGGTAGTTTTCTCCATAGACATTTCCTCAGATCGTGGAGATCACTGCCAATTTTATATCCGTGTCGCGACAGCTTTTATAGGGATCGCCCTTTCCATCTATATCATGAGTGGAAAAGATCGGCTTCTTTCACAGTGCAGAAGACTGTTTCGCGTGTATGTTCCCCAATCGTTCCACGCACCGGTAAAATCTCTGCTTCAGACAATCATCCAGGTGTTTGAAGATTACATTGCCGGGCAGTGCAAAGAAGCCTTCATCCTCGGTGTTCTATGCTTTTGTGGGATGACAGTACTAAACCTGGACTACGCCGGGCTTATCAGTGTAGTCATCACATTTACTGCCCTTGTACCGATACTGGGAGCCTATATCGGCGGCGCGATCGGCGTGCTTCTCCTGTTGTTTATTTCTCCAGGAAAAGCACTCCTGTTCCTTGTTTTTCTCATTGTATTGCAGCAGTTTGAAGGCAACGTGATCTATCCGCGGGTCGTAGGCCGAAAAATCGGGCTGCCCGGAATCTGGGTATTAGTGGCGATCAGTGTCGGTAGCGGGATTATGGGTATCTGGGGTATGCTGATCGGTGTTCCGCTCACAACGATTTTGTATCAGCTGATCCAAAAAAATGTAAGAAAACGGGAGCTTCGGATCAGCAATTCAGAAAACACGAAAGGGTAAAACAAGCATCAAAACACGGTTAAAACTCTTTTTTCTCCATAATACGGACCGAAATGAACGCAGATAAAATGACGAACAGTGCTGCCACCGCTGCGACAACCGGTATAAAAAAGTTTCCGGACATGAAGACATTCATATTCTTCAGAATTTTTTGAAGCACTTCTGGCGCCGCTTTTCCCAGCACTCTGCCTCCAAGGACAAAAGCGACGGTAAGGGCCATCAGGATCAGAACAGCTACGATCCGGCCCTTTTCCCCGCCCATTTTCAGCTGAATCGGCATAGAAACACTCATGAACAGCAGCCCTACAGCAAAGAAAATGACTCCCTGAAGCAGGATGACCAAAGGGCTTTCTGCTTTTGGCGTATTGAGCATCTCATTTCCTATACTAAGTACCATCCCGAAGATCCACCCCAGCAGCAGAAGAAGAATTCCAAGTACATACTTTTCTATTACGTACTGCTTCCGTGTTACCGGGAATGTCATGAGAAATGGAAAACCATTGTTCATCTCATCGTAACCGATCGTCATAACAGCCATCATGGACATCATGATCATCAGATATCCGAAAATAAAAGAGATGGAATTTCCTTCGCCCCCATTTCCGATAAACAGAAAGAGACATACCAGCACCATGACTACAATAAGCCGTTTGATCTCTTTTAGTTGATACCAATCTTTTACCAATAATCCTTTCATATTTCTTCCCCCTTGATCGTCATCATGATTACATCATCGATACCGCTTTTTTCGATGACCATATCCGGATAGTTTTCTCTGTAAAATCGAATCTGGTCTGTCAGACAGCTGTAGCCGTAGTGCTCCTTCTTTACCCGCAGAAGATAGGATTTGTCAAGTTTGCGAAACTGTTCTTCGTCCGCCTTTAACAATCCGTAATTGGAGAGCAGAATATCTGTCTCTTCATGCAGAATGATCTTTCCATTGTGTATCATATAGAGATCATCACACAGTCCTTCCAAATCCCCTGCTATATGGGAGCTGATTAAAATAGAGCGTCCGGCGTCCTCTTCCATGTATTCACGGAGAAGATTTAAAAGTTCATCTCTTGCCACCACATCCAGTCCTGCCGTTGGTTCATCCAGTATGAGAAATTTTGCCTCGTGGCTCAGCGCGGCGGCGATTTTTAGTTTCGCCTTCATACCGGAAGAAAATCCTTTGATCTTCTGATCCAACGGAATAGATAACTTCCCGCACAGTTTTACAAAACGATCTTTCCTGAAATTACGGTACATGCTGTCCATGATCCGAATGATCTCTTTCCCGCTCAAAATCTCACTGAACATACTTCCGGAAAGCACGATTCCCATCTTCTCTTTGTCTTCCAGTGTCATCTCCGTATGGCGTTTTCCAAACACTTCTATTTCTCCGCTGTCGATAAAAATCAATTTTTCAATAGCTTTAAATGTTGTACTTTTCCCTGCGCCATTTTCCCCTATCAGACCGGTAATACATCCATCCGGCACTTCCAGTGTACAGTCAAGCTGAAAATTTCCATAATTCTTTTTCACATTTTTCATCTTCAACATAGCCTATTCCTCCAAAATGAGTGCAAATATTTCTTTCAATTCCTCGTTGTCCATGCCATACCGTCTGCCTTTTTGAATGGCCAGTTCAAATTCGGCTTCCACTTCTTTTCTCTGTTCCTCTTTCATCAATTCGGTATTGGCTGCTGCCACAAACGTTCCTTTTCCGTGAACTGTGACCGTAAATCCCTCCTGTTCCAGATTATCGTACGCTTTCTTCACAGTGAGGGCGCTGATCTTCAGTTCTTTTGACAACGCACGAACAGATGGAAGAATCTCATTTTCCTGAAGCGTGTGATTCAGGATCATCGCTTTGATCTGATCTATGATCTGTTCGTAAATTGGAACCATTGAGGAAGTGTTAATGATCAGTTTCATTATCAAACCCCCTTCTTATAAACAGTATAGAACAGTATATAACTGTTGTCAACTGTTCTTTACTGTTTATTCAAGATTTTTTCAAGAAAAAAGACAACCTCGGACTGCAAGGCTGTCTTTTTGTTCTTTGTATATTAAATTAATTCCGTGTACTCTTTTTGATAACGAGGTCTTTCTCCGGTAAGCACGAGGATATCGTCACAGAGCGCCAGCAGTTTTGCCGTCTCTTTCATACTTTTCGGAGCTGCCGCTTTTCTGAGTTCCTGTATGATTTCTTCCGTAACCGCTTTCTTTTCTTCCGGGAAACCAGATTTCACTTCGTCGAATCTTCGATTCTGCATATAGATTTCTTTTAGCGCAAGTTCATTTTTTGCCTGTGTCAACAAATTTTCCGGAATTTCTTTGTGAATTACAGCGCTGTGGCATCTCCACAAAAGCTCTGCGTCATACAGCGCATTATGCCATTCCCCATCAAGTCTGATATCGAGCACTCTTCCCAGTTTTTCCAAAGAAATACTCCCCTCTCTGTCAAACAGGGACAGAAACAGCTCTTCTGCAATATCTTTTATGCAGTCTGTAAGATATGTGACTTTATCAGGGATTTCGTTCAGCTCTGCGTTGTTGCGCAGAACCGGACTGTCTGCATTTCCGTAAACATAGGTCTGCCGGATTCCCCATTTTCGGTAAAATTCTTCTACCTCCGCAAACACTTCCGCAAATGAACGTGCATGGTCGATTTCCTTCTGCTTAAGGCCTGTAAGTTCCATGCAATATGGATTTAGTGTTGTGTTGATCCTCGGATGGACAAGAGAGTAGTATGTCTCTTTCTTTTTCAGATTTTTTCTGTCTGCCACGACGATCCCAACAGAGATGATCTCTGTGGGAATTCCCGGCTCCTCTCCTGTGTTGTATTCCAAATCCAGGAAAGCAAGGTACTTTCCATACATGCTTTCCTGGTATTGATTCCATCTTTCCAAGGATATCCTTCGGATAGACCGGATCTGATTTTTATATTTTTTTCTGGCGGCCGGGATGGACTGCTGCCCCTTTACAATCTTTGTGCTGCCATCCGCCAGGCTGATTTCGTACCATCGGTTTCGATGTATCTTTTGATTCTTTCTCATCCCATCACTCCTGTCCTGACATACAAGCCTATTATATGGGCATCAGTAAGAAAAATCAAGACAAAACCTGGTACTGTCTCCGTGCTCTCTATCGTCCTGAAGTATTGGTAAGGGTAACTTCCACTTCTTTTTCTGCATAACTTCCGCTGTTGTCCGGATATTGTACCGTCAATGTAACGGTTTCCCCCGCCTTGCAGTAGCTTAGCTGATTCTGCAGCTCTTCTCCAGTCGATACCTTTGTACCATTGATTCCCGTAATGATATATCCCTGCCGAAGTCCAGCTTCTTCTGCATTGCCTCCCTCGGTAAATCCTCTGATATACACACCCTCCGGCATCTGATACTGTTCTGCTGTGGCAGCATCAATATCCAATACCTGTACCCCGAGACTTCCTCGTTCTTCATCTGCCACCTTTTCCTTTGTCGCCTGATTCATCAGGTCTTCAATGATTCCGGACACATCCGATATCTGAATTGCATATCCCATACCCTCAACAGATTGATCATTGATCTTTGCGCAGTTAATTCCGACAACTTCTCCTTTGCTGTTTAAGAGAGCACCGCCGCTGTTTCCCGGATTGATAGCCGCATTCGTCTGAATAAGCTTTCCATTATATCCGTCGATTTCCCGGTCTTTCGCACTTACAATACCGTTTGTCACGGACTGCCCGTATCCAAGTGCATTCCCGATAGCAATGACTTCTTCCCCCACCTGCAGATCATCGGAACTTCCAAGTGTAGCCGTTTTGATCTGAGACTTTGTGTCACTTCCAATATCGTCAAGTGAAGCGGCTACAACAGCCAGATCCCTCTCTGAATCTGTACCTTTCACATTGACTTCAACGCTTGTTTCATCTACAAAAGTTACCGTCAAAGTATCAGCGCCCTCAATCACATGATAATTTGTTACGATCAAAAGTTCATTGTCTTTTTCGCCAATAATGAAACCGGACCCTGCTCCCTCCTGAGTCTGCTGCTGCGTCCCTCCGAAGAAATCCTTTACCTCCTGTACGCTCATACTCTGTATGGAGACAACGAACGGCATGGATTCCTCCACAAGTTTTGTCAGGTCGGTTTCGGTTGTCCCTGAATCGGACACCTGGGTAAGTCCGCTCGTATCTGCCTGAGCAATCTGATTTCCTTCTCCTATTTTTCCTCCGATATAATTTACTCCCTGAAATGCGACACCGCCGATTACGCCGAATAGAACGGCACACCCGGTTACAGCCACTGTTGTTTTCAACATTTTATTCCATTTTGTTTTCATAACTGTCACTTCCTTTTTTCACTGCTTCTCTTTTACAATACCTACTATAAAGCATGTGTTTGTTAAAGCTGTGATGAAATTTTGAAAAAACGATGTCCTTTCTTTCTTTATTTTTTTCTTAAATTGTAAAAATGAGATGCAATCATCCTGGCTTTGAAATATAATGGTACTACCACATAATATAAGGAGGGGAAAGGAAATTATGTCAAGACGAAGACGAAGAGGAAGGAAACACCGAAATCCCAAAAAACGGATACTTTGGATCCTCATTCCGATCATCTTTGTGATTGCTCTGCTTGCAGTGGCCGTTTTCTTCTTCAAATGGAAAAATAAAGGACCCGAACCGGAGAAACTTCTCAAAACCTACATGTCCTATATCGAAAAGCAGGATTATGAAAAGATGTATGAAATGATCGATCCGGATTCCGAGAAGAAAAAAGAGTTTTTATCACGCAATGAAAATATTTACGAAGGGATCGGCGCATCAGACATACAGATCGAGATCAAAGAAACGAAAGAAGATGGTGCAAAAAGAACCGTCTCCTACACAACTGTCATGCAGAGCCTTGGCGGGGAGATTTCCTTTGATAACACAGCCACTTTTCAAAGGGACAAAGACAGGGGATACGTACTTGAATGGACTGACAGCGTCATCTTCCCGGATCTGTCTGCAGAAGATAAAGTCCGCATTTATTCTGACGAAGCTGCCCGTGGGCAGATTGTAGACCGAAACAATACCGTCCTTGCAGGAACCGGACAAGCCTGGTCCTGTGGTCTCGTTCCCGGAAAAATGAACGAAGATGCATCCGCCGATATCACAAAACTTGCGGGCCTTCTTGGCCTTACAGAAGATTCGATCCAGTCATCTCTGTCTCAGAACTGGGTTTCGGATGATTCTTTTGTTCCTCTTTCCACGATTTCCATGTCCGATGAGACGCTTGTGGATCAGCTCCTCGAAATACCTGGTGTGAAACTGACTGCCACAGAAGTGCGCAGCTATCCGCTTGGTGCAAGTGCTTCGCATCTGATTGGCTACACTGGAAGCGTGACAGCCGAAGATCTGGAAAAACACAAAGGTGAAGGCTATACGTCTGACAGCGTCATCGGAAAAAGCGGGTTGGAATCTCTGTATGAGAAAGAACTTCGCGGAGAAAATGGCTACACCATCGCCATCGAAGACGAAAACGGAGAACAGAAATCGATCCTGGCCTACAGAGAAAAGAAAGACGGCGAGACCATCAAACTTACCATCGACGCGTCTCTTCAGCAGTCTCTCTATGACCAGTTCCGGGAGGATGAGGGTGCTTCCGTTGCAATGAATCCTTACACTGGAGAAGTTTTGGCCCTCGTGAGCACACCATCCTACGACAACAATGCATTCATCCTTGGTATTAGCAACAGCGAGTGGGACGCGCTCAATAACGACGAGAAAAAGCCGCTGTATAACCGCTTCCGCCAGACGTTTGCTCCCGGATCTACTCTGAAGCCGTTTACCGCGGCAATCGGTCTTGCCGAGGGTACCATCAATCCGAATGAAAGCGGCGGAAGTCAGGGGACAAGCTGGCAGAAAGACGAAAGCTGGGGAAGCTACTTTGTCACAACCCTCCAGGGTTACTCTCCAGTCAACCTGGAAAACGCCCTTGTCTATTCAGACAATATCTACTTCGCACAGGCTGCTTTAAACCTTGGTGCAGAAAAGTTTACGGCCGGCCTTGAAAAGTTTGGATTCAACAAAGAGCTGCCTTTTGAAATCCGGATGACTGCTTCCCAGTACGATAACGACGGGGAGATCACAGATGAAATCCAGCTTGCAGACAGTGGTTATGGACAAGGCGAAATCCTTTCAAATCCTCTGCATCTAGCATCCATGTACACTGCTTTCTCCAACAATGGGAATATGCTGAAGCCTTATCTCCTCTACAAAGACGATCCCCAGTCCGAAGTATGGATTTCCGAAGCGATTTCCCCGGAAAATACGTCTCTCCTTGTAAATGACCTGATTTCTGTTGTCAACAAACCGGAAGGTTCAGGGTACGCAGCCCACCGGGATGACACGACTCTTGCCGGAAAAACCGGGACAGCAGAACTAAAATCAGAACAGGGAACACAAGGGCATGAAATCGGATGGTTCAGCGTCTTTACGACCGATGCCAACATTTCCAAGCCAATCCTTCTTGTGAGTATGGTGGATGGCGTAGATGGTAAAGGCGGAAGTAACTACGTCGTGGAAAAGGACGCAGCAGTGTTGGATCAATATTTGCAGTAGTCTAAGAAACATTTCTTTTGCATAAAGAACTGCCGGAGAATCACATCCCCGGCAGTTCTTATTTTTATTATCTTTATTCCTGATTTCGCAGCGTTAGTGTCCTCGCCGTATCTTCTGCACTCACATCAAGTGTTTTCTTTCCAAGGCAGTAATCGTTGGCTCCATCTATGACCATTTCCCGTACCTCAGCCTCAGCATACTTTACTTTCTTTGCCGTACTTATTTTTTCCTGAAGTTTTTTACACTCTTCTTCCTTCCATGTCTTTCCTTTGACATCGGTCATTTCCGAATCTGATTCATATCCAAAACTGCTTATCGTATAAATATCTTTTCCGTCTAAACTTTGTTTCAGCTGAGCTTCCAGAACAGTAGGGTTTACCGGAAGTATCATCAGATTACTGCTTGCCTTCCTTAATCCTTCCTTCAGGACAAACTCGATAAATTTCCCTGCCGTCTCCTCCTGCTCAGTATTCTCAGGAACTCCAAAGATCATCCGGTCGTTATAGAGAAGCTCTCCTTCTTCTTCCAGGTATCCGCAGGAATAGCCCTGCTCATCCTCCAAAAACTTTGCCGCTTTCAACCCATCTGACGACATATACGGAGCCATAACAAACGGCAGCTTGTCATAATAGATCCATTCGATTGCCCGATCCATAGAATTGATTTCCCATCCATTTCCTATTCCATCTTCCTGCAACTCTTCGCCGAAAGAATTACCGGAAATACGATAGACTCTGTCAAAATAGGAGTAGAGTTCTTTCAGTTTCTCTTGATCTGCTGTTCCATCATCTCTGAAGCATTCGGAAGCATGCTGGAGATATATGATATTTGCAGTTTCGGACAAGTTATAATCATGGACTGCAAATGGAAGACCGGTATTTTCAGCCAAAGTCAGAAAATCATCGGTATCTGCAAAAGAATTTACATATTCTTCTTTTCCTACGATTCCATATAAAAGGAAACCGCATGGGACAGCATATTGACCCTTTTCATCGGCATAGGGCTCCAACATATTTTTAAAAAGGTCATCGCTAAGCGTATCCATATCTGTTATCTCATTCAGATCTTTCAGCATTCCCTCTCGAATGTAAGATTCCACAGGAAGATCGTCCAGCAAAAGAAGATCGTATCCTTTTCCAGCCAGCAGTTCTGTATTGAGAAGTTTTAATGCATCTGCCTTTGTTGTCCCGTCTTCCCCGGACAAGCCATATTTTATTTCAATCCGTATCTCCGGATATTTGGCACTGAAAAGATCCACCTGCCGCTGCAGGCCATAATTTTCTGTCAGACTGTATATCGTAAACGCCTCTGCTTTGACCTCGATCCCTTCTTCTTTATAAATATATTTTCCAAGTACGTATGTTCCATCCTGCAGAAGATACAAAACATAAATATCTCCATTTTCATCCGGCATTATCTTAAAATTGTATCCATTTTTCAGACCATAATGGGAAAAATCCAGCAGCTGTTCTGACGTCTTTTTTTCCAGATCGTACCGATACATTTTCTTGCTGTTGATCTTGTATATGGACTCCTTTGTTCCTCGAATGACATATTCTCCGTCGGACACTTCCAGAAACTGTTTGATCTTTTCTTCGCCATCTGCCGGCTTACCGGACTTTGCATCCAGACAGAGAATCTCTTGGGAACTGAAAGCTACATAGAGAAGCCCGTCGACTTTTACCATTCCGTTGATAGATTCTGTCTCTTCAATTTTATATTTTTGCTGTCCGTCCAATGAAAAACAGTAGATGCTGTCCGAATTGTCTTTCCCTATCAGCATATCTTCGTCACAGATCATACACTGAAATATATTTTTTTGCTGTTGGTCATCTTCCGCCGGCAGTTCCATCGGAATTTCCTTCATTCCTCCGTCCTTTTGTAGCACGTAATATTTGACAGCAAGCTGACTCCACGCCTCTTTATCCTGGGTAAGCATCGCATCCTTGAGTACGGAAACGTAAGTCTGATCTTCATTGAATACTTTTGCATCGATAATCACACTGTCTGATAGCTCTTCCCATGGCTCGTTTGTCTGCTCCCAACTTTTGTCTTTCTCACTGTAAGAAAAAGTACCTATTCCGTTTCCCGCATCTCCAAGAACAGAAACGCCTCCATCTTCATATATGTCATAGAGTAACTCCGTTCCCTCCGGAAGAGGAATATTTGCTTCTTCATAATAAATCTTGTTTCCTTCTTTTTCTTTCGGTTCTTCCCCACATCCTGCTGCGCTCAAAAGCAACAAGAAAAATCCGCTGATCATCACTAATACTTTTTTCATACTCTTTCCCTCCTCGCACATGTATGCTCAATTTATCTGTTCATATCTTTTTCACAACTTATATTTTCTGTTATTTTTATAATACATCATTCTTTTTGAAATATCAATATTTATATGCATATTATATTTTGATATTTTATCTTAGCACAAACTTTATTTTATTATTTCACACAATAAAAGACATCTATATTTCTTGGAAAACCTGGAAACTTCCGATATAATAATAAATAGGTATAAAATAGATTCTCGATATTAAAGAAAAGGAGTTTTCCATGTCCAAGAAACTTTCATTTCGCAGAAAATATCTTCTGCTTTCCGTCATTCCAGTCTATTTCATCATCGTTGGTCTGTTGGTACAGCCGTTTTCAGATATCTGTTCCGGATTTGTCCGCATCGTAAAAGAGCCTGATTTTTTGATCACAGATTACTTTGTGATCGGTGGGATCGGTGCGGCCTTTCTGAATGCCGGATCTATCACTTTGCTTCTGCTTTTTGTTCTGTACCGGATGAAAATGGAAGTGGATGGCCATACTATCACGGCCTGCTGCCTGATCTTTGGGTTTTCCCTTTTTGGAAAAAATGTGGTAAATATATGGACCATTCTGTTTGGTGTATTTCTTTACGCCCGTTACCACCGTGTTTCCATCAAAAACTATCTTTATGTGGGATTGTACGGTACGAGTCTCTCTCCGATTATTACCCAGCTGATGCAGATCGGCGGGCTTCCGCTTTTGCCCCGGCTTTTACTGAGTGTCTTTGTCGGTATCGCCATCGGTTTTGTCCTTCCGCCTCTTTCCACCCATGTGCACTATTCGCATAAGGGTTACTCTCTTTACAATGTCGGATTTTCTTCCGGTATCATCGCAACCGTAGTGATCTCTCTTTTTAAATCCTTCGGTCTTGAGATAGACTCCAGACTCATCTGGTATACGGGGAGCAATACATTTTTTACGATCATCCTTGGTGTTCTCTTTTTAGGAATGATTTTTGCCGGTTTTTACTACGGAGGAAAAGATGTGGGCAAGTCCTATTTACGAATCCTGAAATGCACGGGGATCGGCGGCACTGATTATCTGAAAGACGAGGGAGAAGGCCCTGTTCTTCTCAACATGGGCATCAACGGGATCTTTGCCGTCCTCTGCGTCCTGGCTGTCGGAGGCGACCTGAACGGTCCTACGATCGGCGGCATCTTTACTATCGTAGGTTTCAGCGCTACTGGAAAACACCTGCGCAATATCGTGCCTATTATTATAGGTGTTGTGATTGCGGGCAATACAAAAACCTGGTCCTTAAACGAACCAGGTCCGATGCTTGCGCTTTTATTTTCCACTACCCTTGCTCCAATCGCCGGAGAATTTGGAATTTTGGCCGGCATTCTGGCCGGATTTTTGCAGTCCTCTGTCGCTCTGAATGTTGGGATCGTGTACAGTGGAATGAATCTTTATAACAATGGATTTGCAGGCGGACTTGTGGCAGTCTTCATGGTGCCCGTCATCAAGTCCATCCGGGATCGGAGGGCCAGGGCCAAAGGTGATCTGTCTTTATGAGTCCCAGCTTCTTCTCATCTTATTGAACTGTGGTATGTACAGTACAAGCGTCACAAACATGATAAACATCTCTGCCAGAATCAAAAGTTCCGCTGTCTTCTCCTGTATGTCCGGGAAAAATACCAGGCCAAAAAGAAGGAGAAACAGCGTTGCTGTACATACTTTCCCATACCACTTTGCTCCGTCGAGCTTCCTGTTGTGTCTCAAATTTACAATTCCCATAACGATCATGAACCCTTCTTTGACAATCATCAATAGAACAAGATATTTCATATAATCATACCGAGTCATAAGACACAGAGCAATGGCAGCATGGGTCAGCTTGTCTGCCACAGGATCGAGAAATTTTCCAAATTCTGTGATCATATGAAAATGTCTTGCCACCTTCCCATCAAGAAAATCTGTTATAGCAGATATAAGGAGTACGCCCGCTGCCAGATAGTATTCCTCCGTCGTCTCCGCCCGAAGATAGATGACGCAAAATACAGGGATCAGCACGATCCTGAAATACCCCATCAGATTGGGAACCGACAAAAACTCTTTCTTATCAAACTCTTTCATAAATGTTACCTCTTTCTTTTGTCTCTTTTAAAAGGTATTATATCAGATTTTCCTCGTTTCTCCAACACTTTCCCTGTTGCCAAATCTTTCTCCCCGTGATATAATTCGGTATCTTTGTGTTTCATATAATAAACGCAGCGCCATCGGATATCACGATGCGTAAGAAAAGGAGAAGAACATGAAAAAAGCTATGATCGCTATGAGCGGCGGCGTCGATTCCAGTGTGGCTGCCGCCTTGATAAAGGAACAAGGATATGACTGTATCGGGATCACGATGCGTCTTTACCAAAATGAAGACGCCGGGATTTCCTGCAAAAACACATGCTGCTCTCTGGACGATGTGGAAGATGCAAGGCGGGTGGCTTACCGGCTTGGCATGCCATTCTACGTACTGAATTTTACAGCGGATTTCCGAAAGGAAGTCATCAGCCGGTTTGTGGAAGCATATGAAAATGGAGCCACACCAAACCCGTGTATCGACTGCAATCGCTACATCAAATTTGACCGCCTCTATCAGCGTGTCAAACAGCTTGGATTCGATTATCTTGTAACAGGTCACTATGCCAGAATCGAAAACAAAAACGGACGTTATCTTTTAAAAAAGGCGCTGGATCCATCCAAGGATCAAAGCTACGTCCTCTATTCCATGACCCAGGAACAGCTCGCCCATACAATTTTCCCTCTGGGCTCCATGAAAAAATCTGAGACTCGCGCCTTGGCTTCTGAGCATGGACTGGGAACAGCAAAAAAACCAGACAGCCAGGATATCTGTTTTGTTCCGGATGGAGACTACGCAAAAGTGATCGAGCTGCACAGTAAAAAGACATATCCATGCGGAGATTTCGTCGACAAAGAAGGAAATGTCCTTGGACAGCACAAAGGAATCATACGATACACGATCGGGCAGCGCAAAGGTCTCGGTCTCTCCCTAAAAGAACCAATGTATGTCTGCGAAAAATGTCTCGAGGACAACACAGTAATTCTGGGACGCAATGAAGATTTATTTTCCCGGGAGCTGGATGCCGGAGAGATGAACTGGATCGCCTTTGAGCAACCGAAGGGGCCGTTCCGGGCAAAAGCAAAGATTCGATACAAGCAGGAAGAACAGTGGGCAACTGTCACGCCGACAGCTCCCGGACAGATCCACCTTGTTTTTGATGAGCCGCAGAGAGCCATCACGAAAGGTCAGGCTGTTGTCCTTTACGACGGAGATCTTGTTGTCGGAGGAGGAGTAATCTGGTAGAATAATGCCAAGGAGATGATACAATGCAGCGCAATATTGATATGAATGAAATTTCAGACGGAAATCTTTATACTTCCAATGATCTTGTGAGAGCGGACTGCGGCGGATGCCTCGGCTGCTCTGCATGCTGTCGGGGAATGGGAACGAGCATCGTCCTGGATCCCTATGATACCCAAAATATACAAAAAGCAACCGGACAGTCCATGGAAGAACTTCTCTCCACGTGTCTGGAGCTTCACGTGGTGGACGGTCTCATTCTTCCAAATATGAAAATGGCCGAAAAGACGGATGCGTGTGTGTTTCTCAACAGCGATGGCAGATGCAGCATCCACGCGCTTCGCCCTGGTTTTTGCAGAATGTTCCCTCTTGGACGAATCTATGAGGAGCATTCTTTCCGCTATTTTCTGCAGACAAAAGAATGCCGCAAATCCGCAAGAGCGAAAATCCGAATCCGAAAATGGCTCGGAATTCCGGATCTGAAACGTTACGAACAGTTCATCTGTGACTGGCACTATCTTTTGAAAGATCTCGGCAGACATATAGAGACTGTTCAGGATGACGCCTATCAGAAACAGGCTTCCCTCTTCCTCCTGAAACAGTTTTATATGACCCCATATGCCCCAGAACAGTTCTACGAAGAGTTCAATACGCGCCTTCACGGCACCCGCAGACTTTTCCATCTTTCCTGATCAGTTTTACAGCTCGTCCGAATTGAGTACGATCGTAAATGGTCCATCGTTGATGAGGGAAACTTTCATGTCTGCTCCGAACTTCCCTCTCTCTACCACCGGGACTTGTTCTTTACACTTGGCAATGACATATTCGTAGAGTTTTTCTGCCATATCTGGCGCCCCTGCCTCGATGAAGCTTGGCCGGTTTCCCTTTTTGCAGTTGGCGTACAGCGTAAACTGGGAGATCAGCAGAAGCTCTCCTTTCACATCGGCAAGCGCCAGGTTTGTCTTTCCGTTTTCATCTTCGAAAATCCGCATGCCGATCAGCTTTTTGACCATTTTATCTGCGACCTCTTGCGTATCATTTTGTCCCGCACCGATCAGGACCATCAGCCCTTTCCCGATACTTCCAAGGGTTTCGCCGTCTACTTTTACAGAACTTTCCAGTACTCTTTGGATAACAAATTTCATTTTTTTCAATCCTTTCTTTTTGTCTTTTCCTATCTTACCTTTTTTTGTTCTTTTATGCAAGAATTTCCTTGTATTCGCCGAGCAAATACGCTATAGTTAACCGGTAGCGTCGATGCAGACTGACGCTATGGGAAAATCAGATACAGGAGTTGAACATACAGATGAAATTACAGCAGTTATTGAGTTATACAAGAAAAGCAATAGACGAATATCAGATGATAGACGAAGGCGACAAAATCGCTGTCGGAATATCAGGCGGCAAAGACAGTCTCACTTTGCTTTACGCCCTGCACGGGCTCCGGCGTTTTTATCCAAAGCATTTTGATCTCATCGCTGTTACCGTTGATCTTGGATATGAAAAATTTCACACGGAGAAGATCGAAGCGCTTTGTCAAAGCCTCGATGTCCCTTACTATGTGGTGGAGACAGATATCGCCAAAATCCTGTTTGACGAGCGAAAAGAGCCAAATCCTTGTTCCCTCTGCGCCAAAATGAGAAAAGGCGCACTCAACGAAGCGGTCAAAAATCTCGGCTGCAACAAAGTTGCCTACGCTCACCATAAGGATGACATCATCGAGACAATGCTCCTTTCCCTGATATATGAAGGACGTTTCCATTCCTTTTCTCCGAAATCTTTCCTGGACCGGATGGAACTTACGGTAATACGTCCAATGATGTACGTCAATGAAGCGGATGTCATCGGCTTTCAGCATAAATATGATCTTCCGGTAGAAAAAAGCCGCTGTCCGGTAGATGGGCATACAAAACGTCAATATGCCAAAGATCTTTTAAAACAGTTAAACATGGAAAATCCAGGCGTAAGACAAAGAATGTTTACCGCTATCCAGAATGGAAATATCGAAGGATGGCCTGCTCGACTTAGCCGGGAAGAAGTATATAAAAAGTAGTCCCATTAAAGGACTACTTTTTGTATACTTTCTTTGATCTTTACTATCTCTGCGATGGCTTTCACGCAGCCGTCCACTCCTAAGACACCGCTGTCGAGACACACGTCATAGCTCTGGATCGCAGACCACTTTTTATTTGTATAATAATTATAATAGCTTCCACGTTTTTTATCTGTCTTCAGGATCATCTCTTTTGCTTTTGCATCCGTCATATCATACATTCTGCTGATACGTTTTACCCGTTTTGCGACGTCTGCATGGATAAATACACTTAAAACGTTCGAATATTCTTCCAGTGCGTAGTCCGCGCAACGACCGATAAGAATACAAGGTCCTTCATCTGCAATCTTCTTGATGGCATCAAACTGTGCCAGAAAAATCTTATGGTTGATCGGCATGTCGGAGTAGCTGCCGGATGTATATCCGAGAGAATAAGTATCCATTACAAGGGAATAAAGAAAACTGCTGGTCGGCTTCTCATCGTGTGCCTTCAAAAGCTCCTGGCAGATGCCGCTCTCTTTCGATGCACGGTCCAGCATCTCTTTGTCATACAATGGAATCTCCAACAATTCAGAGAGTCTCGTTCCGATCTCATGTCCACCACTGCCGAATTCCCTTCCGATCGTGATAATTGTATTTGTTTTTTCCATATAAGTCACGCTCCTTCATGATCCATGGACAGCGCCGGTTTCTTCCGCTGTTTTCCATTTAATAAAGACATTATACCGCAATCCCACGAAAAAGTATAGAACTTTACTAAAAATTTATGTCTGATTCCTTAATTTTTCCAACAAATTAACAAAATACTCCGGTAAATGAGCGTCAAACTCCATGTATTCTCCAGTAGAAGGATGGATCAATCCAAGGGTCTTTGCATGAAGTACCTGTCCTTTTACACTGGAAAACGGGCACTTGGAAGGTCCGTACACTGTATCGCCAAGAAGCGGATGATGGATACTTGCCATATGGACACGTATCTGGTGCGTGCGTCCTGTTTCAAGTCTGCACCGGATGTAGGTATATTTGCCAAACCGTTCCATCACATAGAAATGTGTCACAGCTGATTTTCCATTTTTATAATTCACACTCATTTTTTTCCGGTCTGTTGGATGTCTTCCGATAGGTGCATCTATGATTCCTTCCTCTTTGGAAATATTTCCATAGACAATGGCATGGTATTCCCTGCGAATGGAATGCTCCTTCAGCTGCTGTGCCAGTTTTCTGTGCGCATCATCATTTTTACAGACAAGAAGTGACCCTGTTGTATCCATGTCGATCCGATGCACGATTCCTGGACGCATGACACCATTGATACCGGATAAACTGTCCTTGCAGTGATATAAAAGCGCATTGACGAGAGTTCCGCTGTAGTGTCCTGCTGCAGGGTGAACAACCATCCCCTTTGGTTTGTTGACGATCAGAATATCCTCATCCTCATAGAGAATATCCAACGGGATATTTTCCGGAAGAATATCCGGTTCCACTGCATCCGGAATCTGCACCGTAATTTGTTCCTGCCCGTTTAGTTTATAATTTGCCTTGATTGATATTCCGTTCACAAGAACCATTTTATCCTTGATAAGCCGCTGGATATAAGATCTTGAGACATCCTCTAATTGTAAAGAGAGGAATTTGTCGGCCCGTTCTCCGGCAAATCCCTCCGCTGTAAATTCTCTGCACTCCATTTTATTGCTCCTTTTTTCTTCCCACAAAAGCAAGATCTTCCTCCTTGTACACAAAGAAGATCAAAATGATCAGCGCCGCAAAAGAAACAGTTATATAAATATCCGCCACATTAAAAACCGGAAAATCGATCGGTTTAAAGTAGAAAAAATCTACCACGTATCCAAGCCGGCTCCGGTCGATCAGATTCCCAGCCGCACCTGCAAAAATAAATATACCGCATATACGGAGCGGCAAATACTTCCTTGTCTTTGGAATCCAGGTATAAAGAAAAATGATCAGCGCAAATATAATGATGCCGGTAAGAACAAAAAACCATGTCTGATCTTCCAGTATCCCGAAAGCTGCCCCTCTGTTCTCCACATACGTTAGTTCAAATACATCTTTCCACACAGAGATGGACGGCTGGTCTTTGAGATAAATGACCGCCAGATATTTCGTATACTGATCCGCGGCAATGGCAAGCAAAATCCCCAATACCGCCATAATATAACTTCTGCCTTGCTTTTTCTGTATCATTGCTTTCTCCCGTATTTAGATATATTTTCGAATCTCCACATAGCAGCGTCCTTTTCTTGTCTCAGATAAAATTCCCATATATTTGAATTTCCCAAGTCCGCGGACGGAAATCACATCCTCTTCCTTTACCCGGTATCCGTTGCTCAGAATGAGTTTTCCATTCACAAACACTTTTTTCCCTTCAATCAGTCCGGAAAGTCTGCTCCTGGAGGAGCCAAAAGCCTGGGCAAGGAGGGAATCCAGACGTACAGAGGCTACTGTTCCTTTGATGACTTCGTATGCCGGTTCATAATGAAACGAACTTATGTCCTCTCTTTTTGCCATGACGGAAGTGTGCCGGATCCTCGTGAGATTGTCAGTTAAGAAATCTGCTATCTGATCTTCCACAAAGACAACGGCTTCTTTGCCGAGCACAAGAATATCTCCGATCGTACACCGCTCAATTCCAAGATTTAAAACAGCGCCCAGATAATCCCTGTGACTCAGCTCTTCCGCAAACTTCTTTCCAAGTGGACAGATTCGGATTGCAGAAAAAGGATATTGATATTCATAACAAAGAGCATCAGGTAGAAATGCAGCCATCTGACGCTCCGAACTTGCATAGCCGCCGAAAGTCTCATACTGGGCAAACAGCATGTCTTTCGGCGTCGTATGTAAAATATTCAATTCATTTAAGTTCAGAAAATCACTGAACATAACAATTCCCCGCTGGTATGCTGTGCGGGACAGTTCGATCAGCCGCTTCTGAAGCAGAATCTCTTCTTTTTCCATTCTGATTTACTGTACTTTCCCTTTTTAATATCTCTTGCTGATAGAAGAAACATCAAACGAAGTATTGAGCAGATCCTGAAGATCTCCCGAAATTCCTACATTCGTAGGTGTCAAAAGGAAGATGAAGCTGGATATCTTCTGGAGATTACCGTCAATGGCAAATGTAGCTCCTGAAGTAAAGTCAATGATCCTCTGTGCAATCTCAAGATCCAGTCCTTCCAGATTCAAAATCACAGTACGTCCGCTCAGAAGAGTCTCTGTAATCTCTCTTGCATCATCCACTGAGCTTGGTTTGATCACACACACTTCCATGTTTGTTACCTGCGGACGGCGATTCGAATGACGCATCGGAGTTACTTTATTAGCAGATGCGGAAGAAGTTTTGGATGTATATTCTGCGCTCTCCTCATGGTCAAACTCATCATCCTGCTTTTTATCTCTTCCAAACAATTTTTTCTTTGGCTTCTCGTCAAAATCATCGTCCAAGTCGTCTTCATCAAAGAAATCATCATTCTCGTAATCATCGTCATCATTTAATTTCATGATGTTTAAAACTTTGTCTAACACTCCCATTTTTTACACTCCTATCTTGTGTTCTTATCTAAAGCATAATTTCTTTTACCAAAGATTCCTGTACCGATGCGTACCATGGTGGCACCTTCTTCTATCGCTACTTCATAATCATTGGTCATACCCATAGAAAGTACGCCCATATGGATATTATCAATGTTTTTTGATGCAATGTCAACAGATAATTTTCTCAGACCTGAAAAATATTGTCGATTTTCTTCTGGATTGTCTGTATCTGGCGCAATCGTCATAAGGCCACGTACAATCACATGCGGGAAGTCCTTTAGTTTATCGGTAAACGAAAGCACTTCTTCCGGGAAGAGTCCAAATTTACTTTCTTCTTTTGCCATATTTACTTCCAAAAGTACGTTCGCCGTCACGTTCTTTTTCTCTGCTTCTTTTTCAATTGTCTCCAGCAGACGGATGGAATCCACTGAATGGATCAAATCCACCTTGTCAATAATGTTTTTCACTTTATTTCTCTGGAGGTGTCCAATCATTTGCCAGCGGATATCTCCCGGAAGTTTTTCGTGTTTTTCTGCCAGCTCCTGCACTTTGTTTTCTCCAAAAACCCGAATCCCTGCATCGTACGCTTCTTCTATCATCTGCAGCGGCTTCGTCTTGCTTACTGCCACAAGTGTTACTTCGTCCCGATTTCTTCCTGCCCTTTCACAGGCTTTCTGGATTCGTTCTTCCACTTCTTTCAGATTTTCTTTTATAAATCCTGTTTCCTGTTCCATATATGCATCCTTCCCTTCTACTGAACAAGTATCTCGTCGTCTTCCACGGAATCAGCGTCCAGCACAATCCGATCATAATTGGAAAGAAGATTGCTGATCCCATTTCCTGTGATATAATAGTCCTCATTCTCTTCTGCAATATCGATTGTCGTAAAAACTGCATATCCGCTTCCAGCCTCATAGACGCCAGGTTGTTCCACAGGATCTGACAACGTTTTCGTATTATTGGAATCCTGCATTCGGATAACCGTCCCTTCCGGGAGATTTTCTGCAGATACACAAGCCTGCTTTTCATTTTCATCCTGGTAATAAACGTCTGCTGCCTGGAACCTTGTCTTTCCGTTCTTTTCTTTTACCAGAACACCTTTCTCTTTCGTCTCCCCGTTTGTCACGATATAGTCAAGCGGCAGCATGTAACAGTCCTTTTTGATTACCGCCGACTTCGGCACTCGAAGTCCTGTCACATCTTCCAGTATCAGTTCAATGTCCAAATACCGTTCAGACAGATATCGAACCATGGAATTATCAAAGGTCAAGTATGCATAATACCGGTCTTTGTCTTTCTGTTTGATTTCAAGGCCGGCAATCATTGTCATATTGTCTTTCAGAAATCTTACCTGAATACTTGTCTTTTCTTTTGCAAGAAAATCTTTTGCTGTGTCCGGCGAAATCTCAGTTACGACATACCACTCTTCTTCCGTGATAAGCTTATATGCCCCTTTGCCAGACTCTGCTTCTGAATTTTCTGTTACCTGCTTCTGTGTATACTTTTTCTTGTCCAGCACGGATTCTGTCACATCTTCTTTCTTCAGTTCTTCATATCCATCAATGTGGTATGCCAAAACTCCGTCTCTCGGACTGTAATATATCTCATAGCTTCCTTCCCCTTCGTCCTGAAGAGCATTGGAAAGTTTTTGCGTTCGGCTCTGGTTTGTCTTGTCTTCACAAAAAGTTTCCATCTGATCTTTCATCACATAGACATCTGAAAACGCATCTTCGTCATAATTTTCCATGAAAGACTGCATTGAGGACAAAAGCGCCTTTTGTTCATCTGACGAAAGTCCTGACTCCTGTCCCTCCGCCGTATCAGACTGGTTTTCAAGATTCAGTTTTTCATCCGATACAGTGCAGATACTGTCTCCAGCCGCAACCTTTGTACCTTCTATCTCATAAAAATTCAGATAACCGTTCCGGTTGGCTGGAATGACTTCCTCCGTACGGACGGCTATCCCTGTATAAATCTCATCTTTCAGGATGGAGCCTTCCTGAACTTCATAAAATGTGACATGTTTGCCTGTAATGTAGAACAGCACTGTGACGACGACATAGATCAATATCACAGTGAACAGGAAAACGCCGATATTAAAATTCCATTTTCTCCGGTAGTCCTGTATATTTGTAGGTTCCTTTTTTCCCACCAAAACACATGCCTCCTGCTATTCTAATGTTTTCAGTGCGCTTCCATTCAGATAATGAAACCGATCACCTTGACGCACATCATTTTCTTCCATCTTTTTCATGACCATATCCTTCAATTTCCACCAACTTGTATTCCAGTTGGAAAACAGTGCATCCTCCTCCGGAATCCGACTGAAAAGCCTCTCCACCACTATATCCGGGGACAGGTGCCTGAGAAAGCGGATCAGGCGGTCTATATATTCTTCACAACTACATATCGAAAATTCTCCTCTGGCGAATTGATCCGCCATTTTTGTTCCTTTTGCAATATAAAGAGAATGGATTTTTACGATGTCGCAGTGCAGCGCCGAAAGGATCTTCGCAGTTTCCACTGCGTCTTCGTCCGTATCCCATGGAAGGTTTAATATCACGTGAGTACAGATTTCAAACGGATATTTTTGGATCTGCAGCACGGCATCGATGTATTCGGCAAGGGTATGCCCACGGTTAATCTTCAGAAGCGTGTGATAGTTTGCTGTCTGAAGTCCTAGTTCTATTGTAATTTCAACACCTGTTCTTTCCATTACCTCATGTAAAAAAGCCAGGTATCGGCTGTCGATACAGTCGGGCCTGGTGGAGATGGAAATTTCAACAATATCTTTTACACCTGCAGCTTCTTCGATATATTTGCGGAAAACATCCAACGGAAAATAAGTGTTCGTGTAATTCTGGAAATATGCAATGTATTTATTTGCGTGATATCGTTTCCGTATATACTCCTTGGTCTTTTCAAGCTGCTCTTTTATCGGAATTTTTGCTTCCATCGCTTCAAATCCCGTCCCTTTTTCTGCACAAAACGTGCATCCGCCTTCTACTCGACGGTTCGGGCAGGTTCCAGGGAGATTGACCGGGAGTTTATATACCTTTTCCCCGTATTTTTCTTTCAGATAGCTGCTGTATGATCGATAACGTTCCTGAATCATAAAATTTGTTTTTCATCCTTCCTGCTGTAAATTGTATATTTTTCCTTTTTTTGACGATACTAAAGGAAGAACTGATAAAGGAGGATAATCATATATGAAATGGTTTGACAACATTGCTTTGACACTTGTCATCATCGGAGCTCTGAACTGGCTTTTGGTAGGCATTTTCCGCTTCGACCTTGTCGCATATCTGTTTGGAAATCTCTCGGTTCTTTCCCGTATCATCTATGCGGCTGTAGGTCTTTGCGGACTCTACCTCATCAGCCTGTTCGGCCGTATCCGCGGATTTTCCGAACAATAGGAACTGGCTGTTTATTTAGGATATGCTATTTGTCCCTTCCAACAGAGCTGACATATCCTGATAAAGGGCATCTTTGGTCCCGGCCCCCATTACAACGGAGATGTATGGATTGCCTTCCTGATTCTTTTCAAGAAGAATCAGACAGAATCCTGCCTCTCCTGTGGTGCCGGTCTTACCTCCCAGTACAGTTACGCCATCTGGGGCAGCAGCAAGTCCTTTGGCATAGTAGTTCGTCGGCTCCCATCTGTCAGTGCGGATGCTTCCATCCGCTTCCTTGATGGACACATCTCTTCCATCGCTTTCTATTATCTTGGCAAAATTCTCATTCTTGATACATTCACTGAAAATCAGGTACAGGTCATACGCTGTCGTATAATGATCAGCATCATGAAGACCATGCGGGTTCATATAATGCGTACCTGTGGCCATCAATTCCTTCGCCCGGCTGTTCATTTCTTCCACAAAAGCCTCTTCTGTTCCGGATATATGCTCTGCAATAGCTGTCCCGGCATCATTTCCAGAATGCAGTAAAAGCCCATAGATAAGATCCTCAAGAGTGAGCTGATCCCCCTCTTTGAGTCCGCAAAGCTGTGCATCTGACGGAAAACTTTCTGCAGCGGCATGGCTGCTTACAGTCACGATATCCGAAAGGTTGCCCTTCTCCAGAGCAATCAGCGCTGTCATGATCTTCGTCGTACTTGCCGGATACAGTTTTTCATGGATCCGGTCTGCATAAAGGACTTTTTTCGCATTTATGTCAAAAAGCCCTGCTGCATGGACATTTGTGCTGCCACTGTAGGAGATTTCGTCCAGGTCTTCGGCTGAAACACACAAATCTGTCGCATAAAGTTTTTCTGTATGATAGACAGAATTGCCGTACATTTTTTCTTCATACGGCACGACACTTGCCTTTTTCTCTGCATTTTTTATGGAAACAGCATAAACCCCGGCTCCGCCGGCAGCTGCCACCAAGACGAAAGCTGCTGTCGCTGCCAGGATCCTTGCTCTTTTTTTCTTTTTCCGTTTCTTCTCCCGCAGTGCTCTCTGATGTGCGATCCTACGGCGTCTTTTTTCATTTTCTGTCTCAGATGGTTGTCTCTTTTCTCCCATTTTTACACCCTTATCTTCTTTTTTATTTATACATTTCCCTCCAGTCAAGGTCTCCCCTGTCGATGGCCAGTATGATCAATTCGGCTGTAGCCAGATTGGTTGCCACCGGAATATTGTACGTGTCACAGAGCCGGATCACATCGTTTACGTCCGGTTCATGCGGCTTCGGATTGGACGGATCTCTCAAGAAGATCAGCGCATCAATTCCATTCTGCGCAATCTGGGAGCCAAGCTGCTGCTTACCCCCAAGCGGTCCTGCCAGATATTTGTGTACATTCAGATTCGTCACTTCTTCAATCAAACGCCCAGTCGTTCCTGTTGCATACAATTCATTCCTGCTTAATATTCCACGATAAGCTATACAGAAATTCTGCATCAACGTCTTTTTTGCATCGTGCGCGATCAATCCGATATTCATTTACCTCACTCCTTATTTATATTTTTTCTGCTGTAACCCAACATTCAGAACAATACCAATCCCGATATACATACTCACAAGGGAGGACATGCCGTAACTTACAAACGGAAGCGGTATACCGGTATTCGGGAAAAGGCCCGTCGCAACGCTGATGTTGATAAAACTCTGTATGGCTATCTGCGAGGCGATCCCGCAGCAAATAAGCCTTCCCCCTAGATCTTGTGCTCTCATACCTATCAATAGGCATTGTATTACAATTAATAATAGCAGACCAATCACAATACAGCAACCCACAAAGCCTAATTCTTCTCCGACAATCGCAAAAATAAAGTCGGTCTGAGGTTCCAGTATGAAATTTCCATTTTTCACGGAAGTAGTTGTATTGTTATTGAGTCCTTTTCCAGTAAGCTGGCCGGAACCGATAGCCATGATGGAATTGTTCTGCTGGTAGGCCTCATCGCTTTTATATTTCTCCGGCTGCAGCCATGCAAGAATACGCGTCTCCTGATAGCCATGCAGAAGATCCAAATCCGAATGCACGATCAGGCTCAGAAGGATGATGACTGTTGGTACAGTAACCAGAAGAACCACTCCGATAAATTTATAGCTCAGTCCGCCTACATACATCAATACGCAAAATACAAGGGCTATGGAAATCGTTGTGGAAAGATCGGGCTGCTGGTAAATAAGAAAACATGGAACAGCCAGAAGTCCCAAGGCCTTGATGATCGTGAGCGGTTTTTTCATCTCGCCCTCATGTTTCATTATAAATTTAGCAAAAAACAGCACAAGTAATATCTTGGCAAGTTCCGACGGCTGGAATGTGGTAAACCCAAAATCTATCCATCTTGTGGCTCCATTGACATCTTTTCCAAAGAAACGCACTACCAGCAAAAGTCCCACCGTCAGAGCGTAGAGCAGCCACTGAAGATTCAGGATCCATACATAGTCTATCAAGGATACAATGACCAGTGCGATCAGACCGATAATCAGACCGATGATCTGTTTTCCCTGCACAGACTGTTTGGCG
This sequence comes from Sellimonas sp., assembly GCF_047234585.1. Classification (NCBI taxonomy): domain Bacteria; kingdom Bacillati; phylum Bacillota; class Clostridia; order Lachnospirales; family Lachnospiraceae; genus Sellimonas; species Sellimonas sp. Next base: position 36,940 of record NZ_JBKSWG010000015.1, read on the forward strand.
CTCCCAATAACCATAATCCCCAGGGATGTGAGGGCCAGCACCAGAACAAGCAATGTGAATTTATAATCTTTTAAACGATAAGGTTTCGTAATATTCAGTATTTTCAAAGCTTTTCTCCTGTCAGTGTAATGGTAATCCGGGAACGGCTGATGGAAACATCAAAGGTTTCCGGTGTTGTATCAATGTATTTTGAAATTGTTGCAAACAAATCTTTTTGAAACAATTCTCCCACATTCGGGTTACAATCAATTCTGTCAGAAACAATCAGAGTTCGCAGACGGTCTTTGGCAATTCCGACAGACGCTTTTCTTTCCATTCCTTCAAATATACCCATCTCAAAGCCTCCTGACTAATTCTTTTTGAATAAATGGGAAAGTCTGGAAAGCAGACCTCCTTTTTCATCCATATTCATAATCGGGATGTCTTCTCCGATGATCCTGCGGCAAATGTTCATGTATGCCTTTCCGGAAAGGCAATCCTGATCGATAACCGGTTCCCCCTGGTTGGTAGCCACAACCACCTGCTCGTCATCTGGTATCGCACCGAGAAGATGGATTGGGAGGATCTCCGTCACATCATCCACGGACATCATATCTCCTCTTTTTACCATATCGATCCGGATCCGGTTGATGACAAGCTCCAGATTTCGAAGCTGCTGTGTTTCCAGAAGTCCAATGATCCTGTCCGCATCACGTATAGCAGACACTTCCGGTGTGGTTACAACGATGGCTTTGTCTGCCCCTGCCACCGCATTCTGGAATCCCTGCTCAATTCCAGCCGGACAGTCCAGAAGAACATAGTCGTACTCATCTCTCAATTCCGCCGTAAGCTTTCGCATCTGTTCCGGGGAGATAGCGGATTTATCTTTTGTCTGTGCGGAAGGAAGAAGGTACAGTCCTTCATATCTCTTGTCTTTGATAGCCGCCTGTTTAAGCCTGCATTTTCCCTCAATCACATCCACAAGATTGTAAACGATTCTGTTTTCGAGCCCCATGACCACATCCAGATTCCGAAGTCCGAGATCTGTGTCGATCACGAGAACTTTCTTGGAAAGTTTCGCAAGCCCTGCCCCTATATTCGCTGTCGTTGTCGTCTTCCCAACGCCTCCCTTTCCTGAAGTAACTACGATGATTTCACCCATTTTCTTTTCCTCCTGCTAAATCCTGATGAACCGGCAGGGGTCTCTTGCCGCCTGCCGTAATGTCTTTGGTAAACTCTCGTCTGCTTCGTCTTTAGTCTCCGGATACGACAGATCCAAGAGAGGAAGCATGTCCTGTCACGATTTCATCTTTCTCATCCAGGTTGTAATAGTAACGAATGATATCCCTGCCCACTTCGGAAGGATAAGTTGAATTATATCCGTTGGCGATACGGATCGCAAACGCGATCTCCGGATCACTGCTCGGTCCGAAACCGACAAACAGACCGTGATTTGGATGTGTTGTACTCTGCTGTGCAGTACCAGTTTTCCCGGAAAGTTCAAAATTTCCAAGACTGCCGAATGTGTACGAAGTACTTGTGACCACTCTTCTCATGCCGCTTTGAACCGCATCCCATGTGGAGGAAGAGACTCCTTCAATCTGATTTTTAACCTTTGGCTCGTAATCTTTCACAAGTTTCCCATTTACATCCGTCACTTTGTCCAGCAGACTTAGATCATAGACTGTTCCTTCGTTGGCAATTGCTGTAATATATCTGGCAAGTCCTGCTGTCGTGTAGTTGTTGTTGCCCTGTCCGATAGAAGAACGCACAGCATCCGTATCGGAAATCTGCGGCGCTGATTCTGTGATCTCCACTCCAGTCGTATCTCCAAGACCGAATTGTTCTGCATACTGTTTCAGGACATCTGTCCCTGCATCTGTACTGTATTTTCCCGTACTCTGAGAACCGAGTCTGTATCCTACTTCATAAAAGAAATCGTTACAGGAGTGCTGAATCGCACTTACCACATTCTCGCTTCCGTGAGCACTTGGATATACCCAACATCTTGGATTCGGGAAAATTTTGTCAAATATACCGCTGCATGAGATGATGCTTCCGGTGTTAATGACTCCTTCCGTCAACCCTGCCACCGCAACAAGAGGTTTGTATGTGGACCCAGGCGCCGTCTTTTCCTGCGTCGCTCTGTTGTACATCGGTCTTGAATTCATGACTGACAGTTTTGCGAAATAGTTCGAGTCAATGGTATTAGCCAGACGGTTATTGTCATACCCAGGATAGGATACCATAGCCAGCACCTGCCCGGATTTCGTGTCTGTGATGACAATAGACCCACTGCAAGGTTCCAGTCCAAGTTCTCCTGGTGTGATCTCCAGATTTCGGATTTTCTCCCGGACAAATTCATAAGCACTCACGGTCCCTGATCTTAGCCGATTATACTGTGTCTCGTCATATTTGATGATATTTTGTTCATATAATAAAAGGCATACCTGGCGTCCTGTGAGTTCGCCGCTTTTGATCATATATTTATAGATGATTTTCTCAAAACTACTGTCTGTGCTGATGGAACTCTGCACATACTGAACAATCGCCTGATATACTTCAGATGCATCTGAATAGTTTGCCTGGCCTTCCAGATAGTCTGTAAGCTTGGACGTATCAATCCAGTTTTTGGAAATAGCATAATTCAGATATTCATGGATACTGATCGTCTCATCTTCTTTCCATGCCAGGTACGTTGCGTCTCCTTTATCAATTTTATCTTTCAAAAGGATGCCTGACTTATCCGTGAGGAGATCATCTACCACGTAGTCAATATAAGCTTTCATTTTTTTTGAGAGACTTTTATATGGTGTTCCATTCTCATCCTGCATTTCATTGGCAATTGCTGCGATGGCGTCTTCCTGCTCTCTGGAATATAACTCCAGCACCTGCTTTTCTGTTGTCTTTGCATCGCTTGCTTTAAAATGCTCCGTGTCCAGGATCTGGTTTTCAAAAAACGCATTGTACACATCCCCAACCGGAATGATAATGTTGTCCGCGTCTGTAATCTTGCTCCTGTCGTAATCCAGCTGATTTGTCATCTTTGCCAGAAGGATGGCGGCAAGCTTCTCCTCCAGAATATTATAGGCAGCCATCTGAAGATCCGAATCAATGGAAAGATACAAATCATTTCCTGCTTTTGCATCTGTTACCTTTTTAGTATCGATGACTTTTCCTACATTGTTGACATAAAACTTTGTCTCGCCTTTTTTCCCCTGAAGAATGCTGTCCATGGATTTCTCAATCCCTGCTTTTCCCACGATATCTGTGAGAGAATAGTTTTTCTGCTCTTCATCTGAAAGGGCATTGTATTCTTCCTGTGAAATCTGACCAGTATATCCGATGATAGAAGCAAAATATTTGCTGTTGTTATACTGACGAATGGAACTTTCCTCAATGCTGACGCCTGTCAGTTCATCCTGTCGTTCCATGATCTCCGCCACCGTCTTATCGCTCACATTGGTTGCGATAGTCGTGGCGATATATTTCCGGAATTTATTCAGGCTCATGGCATAACGGATATTCACAAGTTTCAGAACATCCTCTTTCTCGTATTTTTCCTCATCGATCCCATACCCATACTGCTTGTCCGTACATAGATAGTGGATCATATCATCCGCTGTGTAGTTCTTCTGCTCTTCCGAAAGCTTGTCGATCGTGGCAAAGCCAAACACATCAGCTATAAACCGAAGCCTTGCAGTACCCTCAGAAGAATAAGCATATTCTCCATTATCATTTAAAATGATTCCGAAACTGTTGATGACAGAGTCGCCGTTTTTCTCTATGATATCGATGACAGTTCGGATTGTTTTGTTCAGCTCTTTATTTTTTTGCGCAGTTGTGTCGTAATCTCCGTTATCCTCGATCGTCACGGAATAGGCAAGCACGTTGTCCGCAAGCACTTTCCCATTTCGATCCAGAATCCTGCCTCTTGTTCCCTGAACTTCTCTTGTTTTCTGAATCTGCAGCTTATAATCATTCAGGTAACTTTCCCCTTTTACAATCTGAAGGTAAAATACTCTCTGTACCAAGATCGCTGCCATCACACAGAATGCTATCATTACGATAAACATCCGTGAACTGAAAACTCTGATGACAGTCTCCTTTATGCGTTCCCATATCTTATACAAATTTGCTTGCACTCCTTTTTTCTTCATCTTCCAGTCTTCGGTTGATCCTAAGGATGATCTGATAAAGGATCAGTGTGACCAGAATCGTATATACAAGTTCTGGCATGATGATATGCCCCAAGTAATACAGAAAATGGAAATCGCTTTGCAGCATAAACTGAAAAACGTATACCCAGAGTCCGTAGATCAGCTCGCTCCCGCTGATCAGAAGAAGTGGAAGTTTCATATCATCACTGTAGTAAAGCCTTTTGAAAAACCCGTTCACATATCCGATGACGGAATATAAAAGCGTATAAAACCCAATATATCTGCTGAAACAAAGATCCAGCAAAAAACCGCTCAAAAAGCCGACAAACATTCCCTCATTTTTTCCTCTCATAAATCCGAAAGATGCTGTCAGGATAACAAGAAGGTTCGGCTTAATGGAGGCTATCTCAAGATACTGAAACACTGTCGTCTCAAGGAGAAAGAAGAGGATGATCATAATGACCTCTATAGCCTTTCGTTTTACTGTCTGCATTCCCATTCTCCTTCCTGCACTACTGCTGGTTCCCGTTGTCGATCAGATCCTGTTTTGTCGTGGTAATGACCATGACTTCCTGCAGTTTCTTAAAATCCACCGCGGGGATGATATATCCAGAACGCGTCAGATTGTTGGAATCCACCTTGACATCGCTGACATAGCCGATAAGAAGTCCCTGAAGATACTTGCTGCTGATGTTGGATGTGACAATCTGTTCTCCCACAGCCACTTCATTGTCATTGTTCGGCAGCTGCTCAAACTTGATTACTCCATCGTTGATCAACTTGAGATCTCCACTCACAATACATTGGTCGAACGTCGTCATAACCATGGCAGATACATTGACTTCATCGATGATGGAACGCACGGTAGACGAATGTTTCCTTACTTCTGTAACAATTCCCACAAGTCCGTTTCCGGACAGAACATTCATATCTTCCCGGATACCGTCCTCACTTCCCTTATCAATAATAAAAGAAGTAAACCAGTTGCTTCCGTTATTGGCAATCACTCTGGCTCCTACTTTGGGGTAATCGGATGTATTCTGATCCATCTTGTACAGCTCATAGAAACGGTCAAGTTCCACTGATTTCTGCTGAAGCTGGCTGTTCTCCATTTTTAGGGTCTCATTCTGCTCTTTCAGCTTTTCATTTTCTTTCTGGACTTCCTTCAATGTAGCGAAGTTTTCTCCCACATCTCCGATCCATGTCCCGATCATATTTATCCCTTTCTGCATCGGGATAACAGTATAGTCGGCAATGACCCTGAGCGGTCCGCTTTTGATATCTGCAAAGAAGGATGCTCCCATGCAGACAACACAGATGACAGCGATCGCCAGCAGCCAGTATTTACTTTCGAATTTTTTCTGTTTATTCGGTTTATTCGTCTTCATCCTATCTCATCCACCTATAGTTTTCATCTTTCATGGAGTACGCAAGTCTCCCAAGTTCCGGAGACCGTATGATCTCCCGAAGTCCTTTTGCCACGCAGTATTCCGGCTCTTTTACCGTATGAAACATAAGACCGGTCTTTCCTTCCAGATAATCCGTGATCCCAGGTGTCCTTGCCACACCGCCGGTCAAATAGATTCCGGATCTGCGGATACTGGACAGAACTTCCGGTGGAGTCCTCTCCAACATCAGCAGCACCGCATCTGCACACTGTTTCAGCGGTTCCCGCATGGCCGCCCTTACCGCATGTACCGGTATTTCCTGCTGTCTGGGCCCGCCTTCTGCCAGATCGATACCAGCCGCAGTAACTTTCCTTCCCTCATCATCCCAAAATACATTCATCTTTTTTCTAACGGCCTCCGCGGTAAGACGGCCGATAGCAAAATCCTGATTATGCCTTACGAGTGTGACGAGTGCATTGTCAAATGTCACTCCACCGATTTTAAGCAGCCGGTTCATGACAATTCCTCCGGATGCCACGATAGAAATATCTGTCGTCTCTCCTCCGATATTGACGATCGCCGCTCCTGGACTTGACATAATATCAAGTCCCAGTCCAACTGCATCGGCCAGAGCACGTTCAACGATGTTGACCTTCTTGGCCTTGGCCGAAGAATAGATTGCCAGGTCGTAGAATGCTTTTTTCTCTACCTCCGTTACATCTGTCGGAACGGCAACCACATATTCTGTTCCTCGAGAGAAAAGTCCGTCATCCGGTTTCAGAAGACGCGTCAGCAGAATCTGCATGTCATAAAATTGGGAGATGACTCCCTCTTTCATGGGAAATTCTATGCGGATATGCTCAGGTGCCCGTTCAAACATACTGTAAGCCACATCCCCATAAGCAAACATCTCATTTGTATCCTCCGAAATGGCCACCACATTTTTTTCCATCCATATCCGGTCTTCTTTTTTGTCATATATTTTTAACTGATATGTTCCAAGATCCAGGCCATACACATTTCTGGTCATCGATTATCTGCCCTTTCTGTCTTTTATATCCATCCTTGCTCTGCCAGACTTACATAAGTCTTGTCCCCGATAATGATATGATCCAAAAGCGTAATGCCGATCAGCTCTCCTGCCTTCGCGATCTTTTTTGTCACGAGAATATCTTCTCTACTGGGATTCGGATCCCCACTCGGATGGTTGTGCAGCAAAATGATCATTACCGCATTTTTCTGTAGTGCTTCTATAAAAAGTTCTCTGGGAGAAATCACAGACATGTTGACTGTTCCTTTGGAAATCTTTGTCTCGCCAAGCAGCCGTGCCTTCGTATTCAGCATCAGAAGCATCAATTCTTCCTGCTTCAGATGGCGCATATCTTCCATATAATAAGCTGCGATCGTCTCCGGTTTGTCGAAACAGAGAGGTTCCTTTGCCTTTTCTTTTGCCATTCTCCGTGCCATCTCACAAAGGCACATAATCTGGACTGCCTTTACCTCTCCTATCCCGGGGATCTTCATCAAAGCCTCTTTTGAGTAGGCGGGAAGCCTGGACAGTCCACCCTTTCCACCATCCGGATACAGGATTCTTTTTGCTGTTTCCAGTGCATTCTTCCCTTTTATCCCGCTTCTGAGCATCACGGCTAAAAGCTCCGTATCTGTCAGGCTCTCAGCACCAAAACGTCCACATTTTTCATATGGACGTTCCTCCTCAAGCAGATTTTTAATTGTATTACTCATATCTTTTGTAAACTCTGACGATATCAGCAGACTATAAGAAGCGATAAATAATAATAGACAGTACCATGCCAAGTATGCTGGCAATAGAAATTTTCACTGTAAGTCCCAATGTGAGGACTAATATCCCCAAGTCCAGCACGATCGGCTGCTGAAGCCCAAATGTCTGCCCGTAGGCAAGCCAGTCAAGCGCCGGGATGTCTTTTGCAAGCATTCCGATAAAACCGCCAAGCACAACACCGGCGAGAATCATCAGGAACAAGGCCCATCCGTTCTTGCTTCCTGCTCCCTTCATCTTATGTCCTCCTCAACTCCTCAAATGATTTACAAACCGTCTCTATTTTAGCATAATTCAAAAAATGTGTATAGACTTTTCGAGCCTTAAAATTTTCTTAAACTTTAACAGACAATGCCGTATAGTAAAAATTATATGTGCGCTTTGCCCGGATTATAACTTCTGTTTTCAAAAACTTTCTATATAAAAAATGCCGAAAATAATCCCCGTTGGATTCAGACTGCAGCGTCTGATTTTCCGCCGGGGATCATCTATTGTCCATATCGCTTTGCTATTTTTTCAGCTGTCTTTATCCCGTCCATGGCTGCGGATGTAATGCCCCCCGCATAACCCGCTCCTTCCCCGCATGGATACAGACCTTTTACACCTGTACTCTGGAATGTCTCATCCCGTTTGATGCGAAGTGGCGATGATGTCCTTGCCTCTACACCGGAGAGGATTGTATCTGGGCTTGCAAATCCCTTTATCTTCCGGTCGAAATCCCGGATTCCTTCCTCAATAGCATTCCCAATTGCTTCTGGGAAAATCCCCCGGACATCCCCAAACTGCCAGTTTCCTTTCATTTCTGGTTTCACTTCTCCGAGCGCTTCTGTCACACAGTGCTGACAAAATCCCCGGAAGCATTGAACCGGAATCTTTCCCTGTCCTGCTTCAAAGGCCTTCTCTTCCAGGCGTCTCTGGAATTCTATTCCAGAGAGGGCATTGTCATCTCCGGTTCCATAGTCTTCCGGTGTGACCGTCACGATAACGGCACTGTTTGCATTTTTTCCTGCCCGGCCGTGATAACTCATCCCGTTGACACATAATCTTCCTTTTTCGGAGGACGCATTAACGACATAGCCGCCCGGGCACATGCAGAACGTATAGACCCCTCGCCCGTCAGATGCTTTTGCTGTCAGCTTGTATGCTGCAGCCGGGAGATGCGGATGGGCCTCAACACCATATTGGCTTTTATTGATCATCTTTTGAAGATGCTCCACCCGGACACCGACAGCGAAGGATTTTGCCTCCATAGGAACTCCTTGTTCGAACAGTGTCTGGAACGTGTCTCTGGCACTGTGTCCTAAAGCCAGCACCACCGTACTGGCCTCCATAAATTCTTCTTTTTTTTCTCCCGTTTTCTTATCCAAAAATGAGATCCAGATACCATTTAGAATCCCATCGCAGACAGACAGCCTTGTCATTTTTGTATGGAACCGACAGGTGCCTCCAAAAGATTCAATGGCATTCCGCATATTTCTTACCACATCGATCAGAATGTCTGTTCCGATGTGCGGCTTGTTTTCGTATAGGATTTCCGGCGGCGCGCCATTTTCCACAAAAATCCGCAGAACTTCCCGGTTTCTTCCTGCCGGATCTTTCACGAGGGTATTTAACTTCCCATCTGAGAATGTCCCGGCTCCTCCTTCTCCGAACTGAACATTGGATGACGGGTTTAAAACCCCGGTTTTCCAGAATTCCTCCACATCTTTTTTGCGCTCTTCCACCATAGCTCCCCGCTCGATGAGAATCGGACGGTACCCGTGTTTTGCCAGCAGATAGGCGCAGAAAAGGCCGGCCGGTCCACTTCCGACGATGACAGGCCGCTCCGGTATCGGAGATGCGGACGGATTTACCGGAAATCTGTAGGTTTCTTCCTTCGCCTCTGTAATCGCCCCGTTTTTTCCATGACGCTTCAGGATTTTCTGTTCCTTTTTTTGATGCTGAAGCGTCACATCTACTGTGTACACATAGTATAGTTCCGGCTTCTTCCGCGCATCAAGTGACTGTTTTCGGATCTCATAGTATTGTATCTCCTCTGCCGCAATGCCCAGCACGTTGGCGAGCTTCTTTTCCAATTCCGCTTTTGTATGTCCTGTTTTTAATTTGAGCTGTCCGATCCGAATCATATGTTCTCCTTTCCATCCTCTATGGCTGCATGCCTCCCGGCAATTTGTCCGCTGGACCAGGCCCACTGAAGATTGTAGCCTCCACAGATGCCGTCCACATCCATGATCTCCCCCGCAAAGTAAAGTCCTGGTACGATCCTGGATTCCATTGTTTCTCCATCTATCTCCTTTGTGGAGACACCGCCGGCGCATACCTGGGCCTGTTCAAATCCATTGGTCCCTGTCACAACGGCCGAAAGGCATTTTGTAAGCTTTATGATCCTCTGGATTTCGTCTTCTTCCAGATCCCCCGCCTTTTTTTCTCCCCCAAGAGATGCAAGGCGAACAAGTAACTGACCTATTTTTTCATGGAAAAGCCCGACAAAGAATTGATCCATTGGACGATCTTCCAGGAGGCGAATTCGATTTTTCAGAAATGCCGCTGCCTGCTCCATCGTAAATTCCGGCAGAAAATCAATCTCCGCCCTTACTTCCGGCATCTCGTTTTCCTTCCTTCCAAACGCTTTTGATGCATAGCGGCTTACCTGGAAGGCAGGAATGCCGGAAAGGCCGTAATCCGTAAACTGCACCTCTCCTGTATCCGCCGCTTGGATTTCCCCGTCTACGAGCAATCTTATACCCGCAGATGCACGGACACCGGACAGTTCACGAAACCAGGATTCCCTGCAGCAAATCTGCACGAGAGCCGGCGTACACGAAACGATGGAATGTCCCAGTGTTTCAGCCAGTGCAAGCCCGCTTCCGTCAGATCCCGTCGACGGAGCTGCCATGCCTCCGCAGGCAAGAATGACTGCGTCCCCTTTAAAGGAAACTGCTTCTTCCCCTGTCTTTACAAGGATCGTCCTTTTTTTGCTTTTGCGTTCTTCTGAAAAAAGATGGCGGACTGCCCGTACGCGAAATGGTTTTCCAGGAAAGATTTCTTTTACTTCTATATTCGTCTCTACCTGCACTCCAAGTCGGTCCAATTCCGCCAAGAGAACGGACAGGATAGCGGACGCCTGATCGGAATGCGGATAAAGGTACCCATTTCTGTTTTTTGAGTAGATGCCAAGTTCCAGGAAAAAACGGATGGTATCCTGGGCGGAGAATTGTCGGATCCCATTCCATCCAAAGGTTGGCTCATCCCCCCGGTAGCAGTCCGGGCGCTGCTCAATATTTGTAAAATTGCATCTCCCGTTTCCTGTGGCGAGAATCTTTTTCCCAAGCTTATTTCCGTGTTCCAATATCACAACGTCCACCCCGCTTCTCTTTGCAAAGATCGCTGCCATCATTCCGGAGGCACCTCCTCCGATGATCAATATCCGCTTCATACTCCTCTTTCCTTTTCTACAATTTTCTTATGATCATTTTGGAAATCTTTATCTTTGATTACAGTTTCACAATTCCTTTTTGCACCAGTTTCTCAAGCGTCATCAAAATGCCGAACTTGGCATGTTCCCACGTAAGTCCGCCCTGGAAATAGACCGCGTACGGCGGTTTGATCGGCGCGTCAGCAGAAAGTTCAATAGATGATCCCTGAACAAAAGCGCCTGCTGCCATGATGACATCACTGTCGTAGCCTGGCATTGCCCACGGTTCCGGCGTCACATAGCTGTCCACCGGAGCTGCCGCCTGAATTCCCTGGCAGAATGCGATAACCCCTTCCGGTGTGCCAAACTCTACTGCCTGAATGATGTCGTGGCGTTCTTCGTCTTTTCCCGGTATCACGTGATATCCAAGGGTTTCATAAATAGCGGAGGCAAAGATTGCTCCTTTTACCGCTCCTTTCACAACTGTCGGAGCAAGGAACAGTCCCTGATAAAAGTCTTTCGTCACTCCAAGTGTTGCGCCGACTTCCTTTCCAAGTCCAGGTGAAGTCAGTCGGAATGCGCAGTTTTCGATAAGGTCTTTGCGCCCTGCAATATATCCTCCGATTGGTGCAAGTCCTCCTCCTGGATTTTTAATCAGTGATCCCACTACCATGTCCGCTCCCACATCGCTTGGCTCCTGCAATTCTACAAATTCTCCGTAACAGTTGTCTACCATCACAATGACATTCGGGAACCGTTCTTTCACAAACCGGATGGCTTCCCCGATCTGAGCAACGGAAAAGCTTGGTCGTGTCTGATATCCTTTTGATCTCTGGATCGTGACAAGTTTTGTATCCGGCTGCACCGTCTTTTCGATAGCTGCAAAGTCAAAACTTCCATCCGGCAGAAGATCCACCTGCCTGTATGTCACACCGTACTCTTTTAAAGAGCCTTTGGATTCGCGGATTCCGATGACTTCCTCCAGTGTATCGTATGGTTTTCCTGCGATAGAGATCATCTCATCGCCTGGGCGGAGATTCGCCGCCAGCGCAATGGCAAGAGCGTGTGTGCCACAAGTGATCTGTGGTCTTACAAGGGCATCTTCTGTGTGAAAAATATTGGCATAAACCTGTTCCAGCGTGTCCCTGCCAAAATCGTTGTATCCATACCCGGACACATAATTAAAACATTCTGCATTTACCCGCGCCTCCTGCATAGCGTGCACGACTTTCAGCTGATTGTACTCCGCGATCTCGTCGATCCGTGCGAATCTTTCTTTTAATTCTTCCTCAATCTTTGCGCCAAATGCATATACTTCTTTTGAAATTCCGGCTTCTTCATAAAACTGTACGAGCACATCCCGAAAGTTTTCGTTATTTATCTCCATTTTGTATGATTCCTCTCTCTTCTAATTGTCTCAGTATTTCCTGCAGAATACGATCTTCGTCATAATCAAAATTTTCTTTTGAGATCCAGATGACATCTCTCTCGCGCTTAAACCAAGTGATCTGGCGTTTGGCAAAATGTCTTGTATCCCTTTTCAAGATCCGGACCGCCTCCTCAAAATCCATTTCCCCGTTCAGGTACGAAAGGATTTCTTTGTATCCGAGTCCCTGCATAGACACCATGCCCGGCTTACAGCCTTCTTCTTTTAATGCAGCGACTTCTTCCACAAGTCCTTCTTCTATCATCGCATCAATTCGATCCTCGATCCGACTGTAAAGCTTCTGTCGGTCGTCATTCAGAACAAAGTAGGCATACCGGTACGGCGCCTCTTTCATTCGCTCTTCCTCATTGTGCTGGGAGATTGGTCTCCCTGTCCGATGATAGTATTCTAAAGCCCGGATGACCCTTTTCACATTGTTTTCGTGTATTTCTTCTGCGGATTTCGGATCCACTTTCTGCAGTTTTTCATGCAGCATGGCTGCTCCTCCATCCATAGCGATCTGTTCCAGCTCTTTTCTGTAAGAATCGTCCCCGTCTTCTTCTGTAAAGTCGATATCATACAAAAGGGCCTGGATATAAAATCCGGTTCCGCCTACTATGACAGGGATCTTTCCCCGCTCATAGATTCCGGCCATGGCTTCTTTTGCCATCGCCTGGAATTTCACAACATTAAATTCTTCCTTCGGATCCAGCACATTGATAAGGTGGTGCGGCACCCCTTCCATTTCTTCCGGCCGAATCTTTGCGGAACCAATATCCATCCTCCGGTACACCTGCATGGAATCAGCAGAAATGATCTCTCCGCCGATCCGTTTTGCAAGGCTGATGGATGCGTGTGTCTTTCCGACCGCAGTCGGTCCTGTCAAAATCACAAGCGGTTTTTTCATCTCTCTGCCTTTCTGTCCTCTTTGCTTTTTATATGATTCGTTTGAATTTCTTTTCCAGTTCCCGTTTTGTCATGGCGATGATCGTCGGTCTTCCGTGCGGACAATGATAAGGATTATCCAGCTTTAGCAATTCATCCAGAAGTGTTTCCACTTCCTTTCTGGACAGTCTGTAGTTTCCTTTTACCGCAGCCTTACACGACATGGATGCAATCTTTTCATCCAGAATATCTGGCGTAAGATTCGGACTGATCTCATCGGAAAGGCTGTCGATCATCTCCAGCAACAGTTCCTTCTTTGCCACACTAAACAAATTGTCGGGAACTGCGCTGACTGTGAACGTGTCTCCGCCAAACGGCTCAATCTCGAATCCGATTCTTGTGAATTGATCCATGTATTTGCGAAATAGCTCCGCTTCCTGCATAGACAAATCCAATACAATCGGAGGGCTGATATACTGAGATGTGTATTCCCTTGTCTTCATTCCGCGCAGTGTCTTTTCATAAAGCACCCGCTCATGAGCCGCATGCTGATCGATAATGTACATATTGTCATGAAGCTGTACGATCCAGTACGTGTCAAAAACTTGCCCGACAATTTTATAATCCGGAACGGACGACTCGTCCAGCAATTTCTCCTCAAAAAAGGAAAGCTGTTCCGCTTTTTGCTCTTTCTCTGCTTTCGGCTCCTGTTTTGTTTTCTCTTGGCGGATTCTGTAGGAGACTGCTTCCCGTATCTTGTCTGCCTTCTGCGCAGGCTCATGGATCTGTCCCTTTTCCTTTACTTCCGCAGACGAGAACTGCTCGTGGTAGGAGCGCACACGCTCCCTCATTTTTCCCATAAAGTAATCCAAATCCCGGTCTTTCGGCTCTTCCTTCCGATCGTCCGGCTTCTTTTCTGCAGGTTCTTTTGGGAATGATGGCTCTTTCGGAGGTTCTTTTTTTTCAAAGTATTTTTTTTCTTTCTGAACCGGCACAGGCTCAGGCACTTCCACTTCCGGGATCAATTCCCGCTCGTGAAGCGCTTCTCCAATTGTCTTATACAGAAACTGATACACTTCCTGCTGGTGGTCGAACCGCAGTTCCATCTTTGTGGGATGGACATTGACGTCGATCATTTCTCCCAATATCGTAATGTGAAGCACGACAAAAGGATATTTATGCTGCATTGTGAAATCCTTGTAAGCGTCTTCCACTGCCTTGGACAAAATGCTGCTTTTGATATACCGCCCGTTCACAAAGAAAGTTTCATAATTCCTGTTTCCCCTCGTGATAACAGGTTTTCCGATAAACCCACTCAGCTGAATGTGCTCATTCTGGGCGGAAACTTCAATCAGATTCCCTGCGATTTCTCTCCCATACACATGGTAGATCACATCTTTTAACTTTCCGTTTCCGGAAGTGTGAAGCCTCTCCTGACCGTTATTGATAAACTGGAAGGAGACATCCGGATGGGACAAAGAAAGCCTTGTCATAAGGTCACTTACATGGCTTGCCTCTGTCATCGGTGTCCTCAGGAACTTTCTTCTTGCAGGCACATTGTAAAAAAGTTGTCTCACAAGAAATGTCGTCCCGTCCGGCGCCCCAGTCTCCTCCATGGAAATCTCTTTGCCGCCGGATATCTGGTAGGACACGCCAAATGGTTCCTTTTCCGTCTTTGTTATCATCTCTACCTGCGAGACAGCTGCAATACTGGAAAGCGCCTCTCCCCGAAATCCGAGGGAAGAAATGTGGGTTAGATCATCCACCGTCCGTATCTTGCTCGTTGAATGCCTGAGAAATGCATTTCGGACATCGTCCTTTTCCATTCCATTTCCATTGTCTGTAATCCGGATCAGGGAGATGCCGCCCTCCTGGATCTCCGCCGTGACAGCCGTGGCATTGGCGTCAATGGCATTTTCTACGAGCTCCTTCACGACAGAGGCCGGCCGTTCCACCACTTCTCCAGCCGCGATCTTATCGATCGTAACTTGATCTAATACCTGAATCTTTCCCATGTCCTTTCCTTCCTTCCGCTACCATCGATTGTTCAGTTTATTCTGAAGCTGATACAGCGTATTCATCGCATCCATCGGTGTCATATGGCTGATATCCATTGTCTTGATCTCTTCCAGTACGTCGCTGTCTGAAACCGTGTCAAAAAGAGACATCTGAGCCATGTCTACTTCGTCGAGACGTTTTGTCTTCTTCCTTGTCTCGCTTCCCTGCATATCCAGTTCCCGTACCCGGGTCGTGATGTCTGCATCGGAAAGCTGCTCGGAAAGCTCTTTCGCCCGGTCAATGACCGTCTGTGGAACACCCGCAAGCTTTGCCACCTGGATTCCATAGCTTCGGTCTGCCCCTCCCTTTACGATTTTCCTCAGGAAAACGATGTCGTCCCCTTTTTCTTTTACAGCGATACAATAGTTGTGAACGCTGTCTATCTTTCCTTCCAGCTCCGTCAATTCATGGTAATGAGTTGCAAACAGCGTTTTTGCACCCAGAAGTTTGGCATTGCTGATATGCTCTACCACCGCCCATGCGATAGAAAGCCCGTCGAATGTACTCGTTCCTCTCCCAATCTCATCCAATATCAGAAGACTTTTGCTTGTAGCATTTCGGAGAATATTTGCCACCTCTGTCATCTCAACCATAAAAGTACTCTGACCGGAAGCCAGATCGTCGGAAGCCCCAACTCTTGTAAAAATCCGGTCCACCAGTCCGATGTTGGCAGAGGCAGCAGGGACAAAAGATCCGATCTGAGCCATCAAAACGATGAGCGCAGACTGCCTCATGTAAGTGGATTTCCCCGCCATGTTCGGCCCTGTGATGATGGATACGCGGTTCTTTTTGTCATCCAGATACGTGTCGTTTGCGATAAACATATTGTTTGGAATCATTTTTTCCACTACAGGATGTCTTCCATCCTTGATGTCAATGATCCCTTTTTCGTTGATCTTCGGCCTTACATATCTGTTTCTCTCTGCCACGAGTGCAAGAGAAGCAAACACATCCACTGCCGCCACTGCCTTTGCTGTCTGCTGGATTCTGGCAATCTCTTCTCCAATTCGGTTGCGCACGTCGCAATACAGCTGATATTCCAAGGCAAACAGTTTGTCTTCCGCACCAAGGATCAGATCTTCCAACTCTTTCAGCTCCGGAATACTGTACCGCTCTGCGTTTGCAAGGGTCTGTTTCCGAATATAATAGTCCGGCACCATGGACTTGAAAGAATTGGTCACTTCCAGGTAGTAGCCGAATACCTTGTTGTATTTGATCCGGAGATTTTTGATCCCCGTCTTTTCCCGTTCCTTTTGTTCGAGTTCGGCAAGCCATGTTTTTCCATCAGTCTTTGCCTTTCTGAGACGATCTACTTCTTCGTTGTACCCATCTTTAATAATGCCGCCCTCTTTCATGGCAAGCGGCGGATCATCGATAACAGCCTGCTCTATCAGTCCATACAGATCCTCCAGCGGATCCATCTGGTCCCACAGATCTTTGAGAAGCTCCGATCGGAGATCCCCTAATATGTACTTGATATGAGGCAGCATGGACAGCGAACTTTTAAATGCGATCAGATCACGAGGGTTTGCCGACTGATACGAAATCTTTCCCACAAGCCGTTCCATATCATAGACAGGGGTAAGATACTCCCGTATCTCTTCTCTTGCGATGGCTTCTTTTAAAAGCTCGTCTACCGCATCCAGACGTCTCACAACACTGTCTTTATCGATCAATGGCTGTTCCACATATTTTCGCAGCATCCTGGCTCCCATAGCTGTACGTGTTTTGTCCAGCACCCAGAGAAGAGAGCCTCTTTTCTGTTTTTCCCGGAGTGTCTCACACAGCTCCAGATTTCTGCGGGAGGAGCTGTCGATCAGCATGTATTTTCCTGTCGTATAGTTCGTAAGTTTCGTAAAATGCGCCAAAGATGTCTTCTGCGTCTCGATCAGATAGGAAAGAAGGGCGCCTGCCGCCACGATCCCACAATCATAATCTGCCACTCCGAGACTTTCCAGCGAAGCAACTTTAAAATGATCTTTCAGCGTTTTTCTGCAGATGGCATCGTCGAAATACCATGCATCCAGCGAAGAAATGGCCACATTCATCCGATCTTTCAGCTCTTCCAGGCGGACTCCGCTCATATAGAGTGCCTCGTTGCAGACAATCTCCGATGGGCTAAACTTATAGATCTCATCAAACAGCTTGCCCCTGCTTTCTATCTCCGTGACAAAATAATCGCCTGTCGATACATCGGCTACCGACATCCCATACCTGTCGTCCGATACGTAAACGATGGCCATGATGTAATTGTTTTTTGTCTCGTCCAGCGCCTGGGTATTCAGGTTTGTCCCTGGTGTGACGATCCTGATAACTTCTCTTTTCACAATACCCTTTGCAAGCTTTGGATCCTCGACCTGTTCACAGATCGCCACTTTATATCCCTTTTCCACCAGCTTATTCAGATATCCATCAACGGAGTGAAACGGCACGCCGCACATCGGCGCCCGCTCTTCGAGCCCGCAGTTCTTTCCGGTCAAAGTGATCTCAAGCTCTTTTGATGCAGTCAATGCATCGTCAAAAAACATCTCGTAAAAATCTCCGAGGCGGTAAAATAAAATGCAGTCCGGGTATTCCTTTTTCGTCTCCATATACTGCTGCATCATCGGTGTTAACTCGGCCAACTTTTTCTCTCCTTTTCTTTTGTCTCTTTTTTATTTATAAGAATCTATATATCTCATGTCTTCGGGGTACACAGACCCCTGGCAACATTACATTATAACATCAATCTCCCGCCAAAAAAAGCAAAATTTTCTTCCCAGCAGCTCTTTCCCTCTGGTATACTGGATTTATCAGATGAGAAATGGGGGAATAAAAATGCAGGCAGAAAACACACAGCGTTTGACGGAAGGGGTAATCTGGAAACAGATTCTGTTCTTTTCCCTTCCCATCATTGCCGGGAATTTGTTCCAGTGGCTTTATAACACGGTGGACTCCATCGTAGTAGGAAATTTTGTCGGAGGAGAGGCGCTGGCAAGCGTCGGAGCCGGGACTTCAGTCATCAACCTCCTGATCGGTCTGTTTTCCGGACTTACCACGGGAGCCGGTGTCATCGTAGCAAAATACTTCGGAGCAGGACTGGAAGAAAAACTACGCCGTTCCATCCACACGTCAAGCGTATTTACCATTGTCTTCGGACTATTTATGACGATCCTTGGGATCCTTTCCTCCGACTGGATTCTTCGTGCCATCTCCACACCGTCCAATGTGCTGGATGGAGCAAACCTGTATCTGCGCATTTATTTTGCAGGTATCATTCCCATGATGATCTACAATATGGGGGCGGCCATTTTGCGGGCCGTGGGGGACTCCAAGACACCTCTTTATTACCTTGGAGTATCCAGCATCATCAATATTGTGCTGGACATCGTCTTTGTATCTGTATTTCGTATGGGGATCGCAGGTGTCGGGATCGCTACCGTCATCGCCCAAATCGTCTCTGCCATCCTTGTGGTCCTGAAACTTGCCAGGTCAAAAGAAGTATACCGCCTGGAGTGGAGACTTCTAAAAGCAGACCATTCCATGCTTCTGGAGATCCTCAAAGTCGGAATCCCGGTAGGCATTCAGCAGACGATCATCGGCTTTTCCAACATCTTCGTCCAGTACTATATCAATCTTTACGGATCTGCGGCCATGGCTGCCTGGGTAACCTTCAATAAAATCGACGGACTCGTCTTTCTCCCTGTCTTAAGTTTTGGTGTCGCCATCACAACTTTTACAAGTCAGAACGTCGGTGCCGGCAAACCAGATCGTGTGCTGAAAGGCACCCATGTGACGCTCCTTATGAATATCCTTTACGCGGCAGTCAGCTCTTTCTTCTTCTTTCTTGCTGCGGAGCCGATTACCCGGATCTTCACGAATGAAGCCGATATCATCCAATACGGAATGCGCATGATCCGGACACTGATCCCATTTTATGTCCTTACGGCATTTATGCAGGTCCTGAGCAACGTTATCAGCGGCGCCGGCTACTCTTTTGCTTCTATGATGATCATGATCGGAAATCTGTGCATTGTCCGTGTCTTGTATCTCATGATCATGACGCCGCGAAGCAACGATATCGCTACGATCTTCCAGAGCTATATCATCACATGGGTCACATGTGCCATCTGCCTGCTCTTATACTATCGAAAAGGCGGCTGGAGAAAATCGCTTCATGCGAATGCCTGAAAGATACCATACTGAAAACTACCATATGGGAATATGAGGTTTTTCTTCCCCGTAAAGGAAATGCAGAAGATATCCTCCCAGATAGATCCCCACGGTACATAAAATCCCAAAAAGGGCCATAAACGGCAGACAGATCTGTCCGAAAAGCTGAAATGGGACATCGCTGTAATCCCACACTCCAAGTCCAAGCCACTTGTTGACAATAATCCCCGTGATAAATTCACAAGATGTCACAAACACAATACACTGGAGCACCTGAAATGCCAAAGGATCCTGCCATCGGCCGGCTCTCCCCTGTGCAGTACAAAATACAAGACATAACCCTCCAAGAACAAACATCGTCCAGTGGGAAAATCCTCTAAATGCCAGTTCAAATGTATAATAAAGGCAGCCTCCGACTGCCCACAAAAAAAGATATTCGCTTAATTTTTTCATGATAAAACGCCCTCACTTTTGCATGTTTACACAAATAGTCTGGGCGTTTTTTATCCTCTTATGCATGGCAGAAAGTGCCTGTTTTATTTTACCGCTTCTCCGATATAGTAAAATCCTTTGCAAGAAATCAGTTTTACATCCACAAGCTGTCCGATCATCTCTTTTGTGCCCGGAAAATGGACAAGAAGATTGTTGCTGAGACGTCCTGTCACAAGCGTATCGTCCTGCTCATTCATCTGCTCTACAAGGACAGTCTGTGTCGTCCCTTCATGTTTGCTGCATTCTTCCGCAGCAATTTTCTGCACTTCTTTCAGCAGGCGGTCAAATCTGTCTTTTACCACTTCCTGCGGCACCTGATTTTCCATGGCAGCAGCCGGAGTGCCCGTCCGCTTGGAGTAGATGAAGGTAAATGCACTGTCGTAACGGACTTTCTGCACTACATCCAGCGTCTCCTGAAAATCAGCTTCTGTCTCTCCCGGGAATCCTACGATGATATCTGTCGTAAGAGAAATATCCGGCATAGCAGTCTTTATCCGATCTACAAGGCTTAGATACTGCTCTTTTGTGTAGCGGCGATTCATTTTTTTCAAAATGTCCGTACTTCCCGATTGTACCGGAAGATGCAGATGACGACAGATTTTTCGAGATGTCTTCATGACTTCTATCAGTTCATCTGACAGATCTTTTGGATGAGACGTCATGAACCGAATTCTCTCCAATCCTTCGATCTTCTCCACTTCTCTCAAAAGTTCTGCAAAAGACATCGGTTCTTCCAGCGTCTTCCCATAGGAATTGACATTTTGTCCAAGAAGCATGACTTCTTTGACTCCGTCCGCCACCAGTGTCTCGATCTCCCGTATGATATCTCTCGGATTTCTGCTCCGCTCCCTTCCCCTTACATACGGAACGATGCAGTAACTGCAGAAATTGTTGCATCCAAACATAATATTGACGCCGGACTTAAAAGAATACTTTCTCTCGCTTGGCAGATCTTCCACGATTTTGTCCGTATCTTTCCAGATGTCAATGACCATTCTCTCGGATTCAAACCTGGTCGCCAGAATCTCCGCAAATTTATATATGTTGTGTGTACCAAAAATCAGATCCACAAACCGGTAGCTCTTCTTCAGTTTCTCCACAACATGCGGTTCCTGCATCATGCATCCGCAAAGCCCGATCAGCATATGAGGATTTTTCCGTTTTACCCTGTTTAGCTGTCCAAGTCTTCCGTACACTCTCTGATTGGCATTCTCCCTTACCGTGCAGGTATTGTAGATGACAAAATCTGCTTTCTCCTCCACACTTTCCTCCACGTACCCGATCTCTTCCAGTATCCCGGTCAGCTTTTCAGAATCCCGTGCATTCATCTGACAGCCGAAGGTTACCGTTGCAGCCCGAAGCGGTCTGCCAAGTTTCTCTGAAATCTCTTTTACATACTGTCTGCATTTTTTTATAAAATAATACTGGCGCATCGGCTCCTCCGCCGGAGCGGCCTGCAAAAGATCGATCTCATCTATCAAACGTTCTATCTCTTTGTTCATTCTTATCTTCCTTTTCGTGTAATGTTCCTCCATACCTTACCATATCAGGCACAAAAATGCAAATGGAAGAAGTGGGAATCCGAATACAGCGGGATTTTCTACTGCCTTGCCCTGATTTTTTCCATAGGAATGATCCTGTCACACCACTTATACTCTCCTGGTTTATGAGAGATCATGAGGATCGTGTGGTTCTTCTTCAGTTTGCTTACCGTTTCCATAATCTCCGAGGCTGTTTTCACATCTAATGCACTTGTCACTTCATCCAGCAAAAGAATTTTTGCCTCCTTTAAAAGTGCACGTGCGATTGCCAGTCTTTGTCTCTGTCCTCCTGAAAAATTCGCAGCGCCTTCCTCCAGGATAGTATCATACTGTTCTGGAAGTGACATAATATATTCGTCAATCCCTGCATCCTTGCATGCTTTCCGGATTTTCTCAAAATCCCTGTCAATCAGCGCCAGATTCTCGTAGACAGACATATGGAAAAAATACGGCTGCTGGAGAACACATGTAAGCAATCCGGAATACTGTTCTTTCGGATACAGGCCAATTGGTGTGCCGCCTATCCGTATCTGCCCTTTTTTCGCCTTTTCAAATCTCAGCAAAAGATGAAAAAATGTACTTTTCCCGCATCCGCTTGGCCCTGTCAGGGCGCAAAGGGTGTTCGGAGCGATATTCAGACTGTACTCTTTAAATATCGGATGTTCCCCGTACGAAAAAGGAAAGCCAAGTTCCGAATTCCGCCAGAACTTTAATATCTCCGTTTGCAATATTCAGCATTTCTCCTTTGCTGTGATCTGAAAAATACTGGATCTTTATTTGATCCAGCTTGTCGATGATCTGGCTCTGTAATTTCAGATACACATCATTATGAAATCTTCGTTCCATCATCAGGTTCAGTATCTGCGATACCTTTGATAATAATTTTAATGCAAAATATACTATGATAGTCCACAAAAGCATAGGAATATTTTTGTCGGTCAGATATCTGATTGCCATGCTGAACAAAAGACTTATAAATAAGTATGGAACATTGCTGAGCAGGGAAAAGAAAATCAGAAGAAACGTTTCCTTTTTGTTTACCTGAGTTACGCGGAAATACGTGCTGATAATCTTAAAATTTTTCATTTTCTCATCTTTCCTATCATATTCTTCAATAACTCTTTTACTTCTGTCTCATCCATACACATGTTACCGCCATAAATCTGTGTTGCGATCCCATGTGCATAAAACCTTACATCTCTGTACAATTCTTCACTTTTCTTAAGCGAGATGTCAAACTGTCTGGCCGTGCATTCAATCGTCTCCCGGTTCCAGGATGATTGGATGACTCCTTCGATTGTACGGGGACGGACAAATCCTTCTACAAACAACGCCCCAAAAAGATTTCGTTCTTCCCTTGCAAACTGTATATATGCAAAACTGATTGTAAAAAGATAGTCCTCTTTATCGATATACTCCTGGGTAAATGCGGTATATCGATCATCTATGCGTTTTTTCAACTCTTCTTTCAACTCATTCATATCGCGAAACGCGTTAAAAATAGGCATTGTGGAGCATGAAAGTTCCTGCGCAATTCGCCTCGCATTAAGGCTTCCAATTCCTTGACTCTGTACGATATCAAATGATTTCTGTAAAATATCTTCCCGTGTGACCTTTGCTTTTGGCGGCATCATTTTTCCTCCTTTTTAAAATAACTTATGTTATATAACATAAGTTATTTTAAATCTTTTTTTGAATTTTGTCAAGATTTATAAAGAAAAAGAGACATTTGTCAAGCCGACTCCTATCTCTCGGCTTTCCGAATGTCTCTTTTTTTATTCCATATGTGAGGCTGTATACTATTCTTCCGCTTCTTCCGTATCCGGGACTGTATGTACCTCTTCTACCGTAACGACAACGGTATCCGGACTAGTGAGGATCTCAATATCCGGGTTTCTGGAAATATCCAGATCGGATACTTTGATGGTATCTCCTGCCTTCAAGCTGCTTCCATCTATTTCCACTTTCTCCACAAGTGCTTCCGGAAGAGCTTTATAAGAGATCTCCTCCAGTGTCTGTTCTACAACACCGCCCAGCACTTTATCATGGTTTAGAATTACTATCTCTGCGACAGAATGTACTTTTTCCCCGCTTACCAAAGTCTGGAAATCAATCTCCTGAAGTCTTGATTTGATTGGTTCAAAGTCAATTTCTTTGATCAGCACATTCATTTTCTGCCCGTCGACATCAAGAATGATCTTGCTGCCTTTTTTACATGTCTTGACAAGCCGCGCGGCGTCCGCTTCCAATATTTGCAGCGGTATGGATTCCGGCATATTTTTGCCAAATACATTTCCGGTAACAAACCCTTCCCTTCTCAGTTTCTTTGCTTTTGTTTTCATGTCTCGTCTCTCAGCTTTTAAAGTATTCATTTATCTTTTCCTCCAAAAATCTGATTCCTAATCGGACTGTCCTTTTGAAAACGGTCTGGTTAAGGTTTTCCATCTGTTACACATATATTATAACACTTGTTACAGAAAATGCAAGCAAATACTTATTTTAAAATCTTTACAGTCTCATCTTAAAGTCGTCGTACCCGAACTTGCGAACGACGGTAACATTTCCATCTTCATCCTCCACAGCGATGGACGGAAGGCGCATGCCATTAAAGGTATTGTTCTTGACCATAGAATAGATAGCCATGTCTAAAAATTCCAGACGTTCCCCTTCCTGCAGCGGATGGTCGAAGGAATAGTCTCCGATAATATCTCCCGCCAGACAGGTCGGTCCGCCTAGTCGGTACGTGTACATTTTTTCTTCCGGAAGTCCGGAATCTTTAAGAGGAGGACGGTACGGCATCTCCAGTACGTCCGGCATATGACAGGCTGCTGAAGTATCCAGAATCGCAAGACGGATCCTATTTTCCCCGGTTTCCAGCACGGAGGTAACCAGACTTCCTGCATTTAGGGCCACTGCTTCTCCCGGTTCCAGATACACTTCGACACCGTATGTCTCCTTTACATGAAGAATACATTCGATGAGGGTCTCTTTGTCATAGTCTGGTCTTGTGATATGATGTCCGCCGCCGAAATTGATCCATTTCATTTGGTGCATCCATGTACCAAACTTTTCTTCCACTGCTTCCAACGTTTTTTTCAGGTCATCCGAGTTCTGCTCGCAGAGTGTATGAAAATGGAAACCGTCCACGTATTCCAGCAGATCCGGCCTGAAATTTTCGATGGTCACACCGAGTCTGGAGCCTGGAGCACAAGGATCATAGATAGCGTGGCCTTCCTGTGTGGAACATTCCGGGTTGATCCGAATTCCAATGCTTCCTCCCGCCTTTTTTACCTGCTCCTGATATTTCTGGAGCTGGTGGAAAGAATTAAATACAATATGATCGCTGTATTTCAGAATTTCCTCCATCTCATCTTCCCGGAACGCCGGGGCATAGACATGGTTTTCCTTTCCCATTTCTTCTGCCCCAAGCCTTGCCTCGTAAAGTCCACTTGCCGCAGTACCGTCGAGGTACTGTCCGATCAGCGGATAAAGACTGTACATAGAAAACGCTTTCTGAGCCAGGAGGATCTTGCAGCCGGTCTGTTTCCGGATGTGGGCCAATTCCTCAAGATTTCGGATGAGATTTGCCTTCTGGACGATATAACACGGAGTCCGCAATTCTTCTTTTCTCATGTTGTCCCTCATTAATCGATCAGAGTCGGATTTTCATCGATGATCCACGGAAGTCCCCATTTGTTCAGTTCTTCCATGAACGGATCCGGATCGAATTCTTCGATGTTGTACACTCCGGCTTTGTTCCATGTGCCGTTTAAGATCATCATCGCTCCAATCATGGCAGGAACACCTGTCGTGTAGGAAACTGCCTGGGATCCGACTTCTTTGTAGCATTCCTGATGATCGCATACATTGTAGATATACAGTTTCTTCTCTTTTCCGTCTTTTTTCCCGACAAAAATACAGCCGATATTTGTTTTTCCTACTGTTCTCGGTCCGAGAGATGCCGGATCCGGAAGAACTGCCTTCAAAAACTGAAGCGGTACGATTTCTTTTCCTTCGTACATAATCGGTTCGATAGAAGTCATTCCAACATTCTCAAGACATTTCAGATGTGTAAGATAACTCTGTCCGAATGTCATAAAGAAACGGATTCTCTTGATGCCCGGAATATTTAAAGCGAGTGATTCGATTTCTTCATGATGAAGAAGATACATGTCTTTTTCTCCAACCTGCGGGAAATCATATACTCTTTTGATCTCCATCGGCTTTGTCTCTACCCAGTGTCCATCTTCCCAGTAGGAACCATTTGCTGCCACTTCACGGATATTGATCTCCGGGTTAAAGTTTGTGGCAAAAGGATATCCGTGATCTCCTCCGTTGCAATCCAGGATATCGATATAATTGATTTCATCAAAATAATGTTTCAGGGCATAAGCAGAAAATACGCTTGTCACACCCGGGTCAAATCCGCTTCCAAGAAGGGCTGTGATCCCTGCTTTTTCAAATCTTTCTCTGTAAGCCCACTGCCATTTATACTCAAATTTTGCCGTATCTTCCGGCTCATAGTTTGCAGTATCCACATAGTGTACTTTTGTTGCCAGACAAGCATCCATGATCGTCAGATCCTGGTACGGGAGAGCCAGGTTCAATACGAGATCCGGTTTTACTTTTTCAATCAGTGCGATCAGCTCGTCCACATTATCTGCATCCACCTGTGCAGTTGTGATCTTTGTCTTTGTCTTCCCTTCCAGCTGTTCTTTCAGCGCGTCGCATTTGGACACAGTACGGCTTGCAATACAGATTTCTTCAAACACCTCACTGTTCTGGCAGCATTTCTGAATTGCCACACTTGCTACTCCTCCGCATCCGATAATCAGTACTTTTCCCATTTTTTTACCTCCGTTTTAAATTTATAATCTCTCGGAATCTTAATCCCTTGATTTATAAGGGGTTTGGATTCCTTTTTT